>JALNXT010000318.1 GCA_023230245.1 Candidatus Cloacimonadota bacterium | reverse complement strand
CTCGTCAATATCCAGTTTCTTTGCGCGGACAGCTGCATCGGCAACCAACCACGGCACTCGTCGTTTCTGTGCTGTCTGTTTGGTGAAGTATGCCAGATCTACGAGTTGGGCAAGCGAGTCCACCTGGTAACGGAGTCCTGATCCGGCACACCCTATGGTCAGTGCAACGGGAGGCAGGGCAGGGGAATCGAGGCGATGCTCGAGCCGTTGGACAATGGTCTGGCAGACAATGCCCTGGTAGTCTGTCTTTTCCCTCTCCTCATTGAAATTGTTGGAAGGATAAGCGCGGATCACCATAAACTCATCATGTGAGGTCCTTTGGACATTGTTGATCCCGAAGTACTCGGAGAGCTCGGCGGCACAACCTTCGTAGGCTTGCTCATACTCCTTCCGGTCAATGCATGACTGGAAGAGTCCTTGTGCATGAATGGTGATGGAGAGGCAAAACAGGGAGTCCAGATCGTTCTGGTGGCTTTTCAGCCACTTATGGAGTGCCTTGCCTGCATTGCTCCACGGTTCGGAGAGATTGGCGCACAGAAAACCTATGCTTGTAGTGAAGAGAAAAACGACACAAAAAATGGCACTCGCAAGATAGCAGTCACACAAAAGGCTGGTTACGAGTGCAATGAATCCGAGGGATGCAAACACTAGGTGATGACGCAAGAGAATTTTCATTGGTTCTTCCTTCACTGCAAGCAAGCGACCTCTCTTCCTGTTCCCAGAAAGAGAGGCGTGGGATTGGGCGATTCATCAATCGGTGGGCTTCACAAAGTAGCTGCCACGGTTCTTCAGCAGCAGTTTTGTTCCGTCGACAACTGCAGTCAATGGACGTTTGGAGATGTAGAAGTCCATGCCGACACGTTCATGCAGGAATTCGTCGACCCCGTCGATCAAGGCCCCGCCACCACTGATGTAGATCCCATTGACGATGATGTCGGAGGAGAGCTCGGGTGGGGTGTTTTGCAAAACCTTCAGAACCATGGTTGCAATCGATTCAAAGGGTTTTGAAAGCACATCACGGATCTCGGTTTCGGTGATGGTAATCTTTTTGGGAAGACCGGTCACCACATCCCTACCGCTTGCCCACGTCTCCCTGGGGTTCTTGATCTTCTGCCTGAGCGATCCGATTTCCATCTTGATCCTCTCTGCGGTTTTCTTTCCGATCAACAACCCATGCTTGTACTGCAGGTAGTTCATGATCTCATTGTCAAAGTAGTTTCCTGCAATCCTGTTGGACTCGGAGACCACGATGTCTCCCAGTGAGAGTACGCCGATGTCGGTGGAACCCCCTCCGATGTCGATGATCATGGAGCCGTTGCTGCTGAAGATATCCAGCCCGGAGCCTATGGCACCGGCTTTCACTTCCTGCTCGATGAAGACATCCTTGACTCCAAGCTTGTTGCCCAGATCCATGAAGGAATCTCGCTCAAGTTGGGTTACTTCGGAGGGACAGCAGAGCAGCAGGGTGGACTCCTTGATGTCGATGTTGATGTTCTCAACCTTGTGCAGGGAAATTTCAATAAGCTTCTTGGTCGCATCGATGTCGGAAATGACCCCCTGGTTCAAGGGGCTTACGATCTTGATGCCATGATGACCTTTGCCTATCATGTTTGCTGCCATGGTTCCCGTGGCGATCACTTCGTTGGTTTCATAGTCGAATGCTATGACCGAAGGTTCGTTGGTGATGATGCCTTCCCCTTCAACATAGACCAGGATATTCGCAGTACCGAGGTCGATACCGATGTTTTTCCCAACAGTGCCTTTTTCCTCTTTCTCTTGTTTTCGAATGGTAAATGCCATGATGCAAATCTCCTACAGCTGAAGCGGATTGACCAAGTAGTCTCCGCGATTCTTCAATAAGTATTTCGTACCCTCTGCAACACACGTAAGCGGGTTGTGGACCACTTTCACGGGAACCTGGATCCGCTTCTGTATGTACTCTTCGATGCCGCGGATCATCGAGCATCCTCCGGTGAGCAGGATTCCGTTTTTGAAGATATCGGCTGAGAGTTCCGGCGGTGTATCCTTCAGGACCCCGGTGATGAGCTTTACGATCTCGTCGAAGACCGGTATCAGCACGGATTGGACCTCATTGGTTGAGAGCATGACCCACTTGGGTATTCCCTTGACCATGTCTCTTCCCGCATAGCGGTTCACGATGTTCTTCGCTTCAGCGTGGAGGTCTCCCAATTCGATTTTCATCTTCTCGGATGTCAGTTCCCCGATTTCGACGCTCTGGGTTTTCTTGACATACTTTGAGATCTCATCATCCATAAAGCTTCCTGCTTTCCTGATGGTGCGGGAGAGCACGATGTCCCCAAAGGAGATGACCCCGACGTCCGTGGTTCCCCCACCGATGTCTACGACCATCACACCCTTGGATTTGAAGATGTCCACACCCGATCCAAGCGCTCCCGATTTGATCTCCTCTTCGATGAAGACGTCGGTGATGTTCATCTTGGTTGCAAGGTCTATCATGACGTCCCGTTCGATCTTGGTCACTTCGGAGGGACAACAGATGACGCACGTTGTCTTGGAGATGTCTTTCTCGGTAAGGTTTTCCACCTTTCCGAGTACGTAGGTCAACAATGCCTTGGCAGCCCTCATGTCCGAGATGACTCCGTTGCGCAGTGGCTTGATGACGGCAATCTTCGAGTGAACTTTTCCCAGCATCTTGTGGGCGTCTTCACCGGCGGCCACAATCTTGCCCGACTCCCTGTCGAAGGCAATGACAGAAGGTTCATCAAAGATGATGCCTTTCTTTTCGAGGAACACCAACAAATTCGCTGTTCCGAGATCGATTCCCAGTCCCAGCCTGTCTTGTACTATCGCTGCACTCATTCTTATCCCCTTGTTATACTTCGCTATAAAAATATCGACTCGTCATCTTGAGCATCTTCTTGCACCCATCAATAACCGACGTCAATGGGACTTCGGAGAGATGTACCGGTATCTGTGCAATGTCTGCAAAGTACTCTTTGATTCCGGGAATTTGTGAACAGCCGCCGGTGAGCAGAATGCCGGAATCGACGAGATCGCCTGCCAGCTCGGGAGGTGTCTCTTCCAGGGTTGCGAGCAAGATGGCCTTGATCGGGTCAAAGCTTCGGAGCAACACGTCACGGACTTCCTCTGGGGTTACCGTGATCTGGCGCGGCAATCCGGTTACCAGATCGCGTCCCATCGCTTCTGCGTGGATCGGATTGCAATCCTCA
>JALNXT010000317.1 GCA_023230245.1 Candidatus Cloacimonadota bacterium | reverse complement strand
GTGCCACTGCCACAGTAGGATAACGCCAGAAGCGCATAATCTGCGACATGGCAGTTGCCACGCAACCTACGGGAGTGCTTGCAGGACAGAGGGCGTTGTAATAAGTTCCCTGTCCCCATGTGGATGTTAGCAGAGGGGACACATCGCGGAAATTGCGATTAGGGGCAAACCGACTGGCATCCACGTTATATGTATTCCAGAGCTGAGTAATGGTGGCATCGGCACTCATGCTTTGAGTAACGATGGCATGCATCTGGGCATTCCAGTTTCTCAGCATATCGTTAAGCTGAGCGGGAATCTCATACTCGTTCCATTGGTTTTGGGTGCTATAACCTATAATGGGTGTGGCAGCATTATCTGCTGCAATCATCACAAAACCACTGGGCTTTACATTGATCACATAAATATAGGGGGTCTGGTATCCAGAATCTAAAGTGATAGTTTCTGATACACTATAGTTTGAACCCATTCTTTCCGTAATAAAATTACGGGCTACGCGGTTTGCATCTGCCTGAGTTACAGGCAATGCAAAGATATAGCTTACTGCTATTAAGAGCATTAAGGCTACAAGAAAGCTTTTCTTCACAGCTTCTCCTTGGGTTTAAGGTTATTGAATCTTACAACTTAGCGGGCTGGTTTTATAGGCAAGCTCCACATTCACAATTAGGACGTTGAGTTCGATTATTAGAGTTAGCTTGCCCAGAGATTAGCTCAATAGCCGAATAATGTGCGATGATTATCCTTGAACGATGAGCGTAAATTTGTGGGTTAGCGGTCTCTACCTTTATAATGGGATTATTCAATAGTTTGCTATGCAGGATGAGGAAGATAGACATATTTGCGGAAGGAGAAGCATGTTTTTCTCTTGAGGCAGAACCGCATAACTTGGTTTCTTGCATCTTGTCTCCTTCGTTAAAGCGCCATCTATAATGGGCTTTAGCCACCAAATACATGGTAGTATGTTAACCTTACATACTTCCTGTTTTTCGAGTGAAACAGACAATTGAGATAGGCGATTTTGTGTCAAGAAGAATGTTTGCATTAATCCATATTTTAATCTAACCTTACCTGGCTAAAATATTTGCAATATGCGATGGATATAGTGAGGGTGGCGTCTCCACTGAAGATTTAGCTTGACGAACTTGCGCTTTCCGATAGCTTGAAGAAGAGGTTTTTGCTTATGAATAAACAGTTTGACCCAGCACTCTGCCGTGTGCGTCTTGCCACAGAGCAAGATACTGACGATCTTATCGCCATCGCCCGTGGTATTTGGGGTGGCAGCGATTATTTACCCAGGATGTTAGCAATGTGGCTAAGCGAGCCATATTTCTTTGTATGCGAATACCAGGGCAAAGTAATCGCATGTATCAAGCTAAGTTTGTTTCCAGATCATGTATTGTGGTTCGAGGGGCTACGAGTGCACAAAGCATACCAAGGCAAGGGAGTGGGCACTTTGCTAAACAGGGAAATGATTCGCTTTGCTGCCGGGCTAAAAGAAAAAGACCCGCAGCTTAGCTTCGAGTTCTGTACCTATTACCAAAACGTGGAAAGCCTGCATGTAACCCAAAAGCTTGGTTTCAAAAAAGTCCATGGTTTTTATGTGATAGATAGGCATGGCTTAAAGCGCCAAAGCGAACCTAAGATAATAACGGATTATGATATGAGCATCTTCTCGCAATACCCCGCTTACATTCCCTGCGGCTGGCAAACTTTTCATAATAGCCCGGCTGCCTTAAGCTTCATTAAAAAACGGGCGGTTGTGTTTGAAACTTCCCAGGCACGCTACTTAGCGGGTGGCATAACGGAGCGATGTATTACTCTGCTCTCTCCCCCACCGACGGATTTATTGAGCGAGCTTCCCTATTTTCAGTATTTCTATGCGCCCTTAAAGCACTATGGAATGATTGTGCCCACCCATTATCGCCGCTACTTGCCAAAGCTGAAGGCAGCAGGCTTCAAATTCTGGGATAAAGAAACCAAGCCGGTAGAGAATATGGTAGTTTTGAAGGTAGGTAGTTAATAATACCTAAGCCAGATGTAGAGGGTGGAGATCAGCATCGAGTTTAGGGTAAATACCGCACCGATTTTGGTGAAATCCTTAAAGGTTATCACATAGCCATTGCGGTTTGCAATCCCCACTGCCACGATGTTGGCAGAAGCTCCGATCAGCGTTCCATTACCACCCAAGCAAGTTCCCAATGCCAGAGACCACCAAAGCGGGTGCATTTTCGTGGGGTCGCCAATAAACACAGCCAACTTTTCGATCATAGGAATCATAGCAGCCACGAAGGGAACGTTATCTATAATTGCAGAAAAGACGCCAGACATCCACAGGATTACCATTGCGGTAATCTTAGGCTCTCCCCCAGTGATCTTAATAATAGAGCCGGCAATCAAATCGATAAAGCCAGTTTCTACCAGAGACTCCACAATCATAAACAAGCCGATAAAGAAGAATATGGTAATCCAATCTACATCGTGGGTAAGAACTTTTTCCACCCTTTTACGGCTACCAACCGCCACCAAGGTCAAGCCGGCAGCCATGGCAATAGTGGCAGTTTCCAATTCCAATACTGTTTGTAGGCTAAAAGCAATTAGCATCAGAACCAAAACAAACAGGGAAAAGTATAGTAATCGTTTGCTAGTTATCAGGTTATGGTCACTATATTCCATTAGCCTTGCCCTGTTTTGGTTGCTTACCACCATTTCTTTGCGGTAGAATAAGTATATCAGCCCCAAGCTGGTTGCCAAAATCAGCATCACAGGGGGCGTAAGATTGACGATAAAATCCAAGAAGCTATAGTTAGTAGCACTTCCGATTAGGATGTTTGGGGGATCGCCAATCATAGTGGCTGCTCCGCCCATGTTTGAGGCAATTACCATAGTTATAACAAATGGAGCAGGGCTAATCTTAAGCTCGGCAGCGATTAACATTACTATCGGCACCAAAATCATAATCGTGGTTACGCTGCCCAAGAACGCAGATACAACTGCCGTGGCGATAAACATAAACATCATTATGCGCAATGGTTTCCCCTTGGCAAGCTTAGCCGTCTTGATCGCGATAAACATAAACAAGCCTGTTTCGCGCATCACCGAAATCACCAGCATCATGCCAATTAGGAAGAATATAACGTTCCAGTCTATGGCAGCAAAAGCCGTGTGTTGATTTACGATACCCAGCAGGACAATAATAAATCCGCCAATCATGGCAG
>JALNXT010000316.1 GCA_023230245.1 Candidatus Cloacimonadota bacterium | reverse complement strand
TGCAACAAACAGTGCGGCACGCTCCAGCTGACGATTGGCATAGGTCTTTGGACCGATCTCACCAAATACCAGCAACAGGAGAGTTACAACTCCTGTCGCGATCGCAACACCGTTGTTCTGGAATAATTCCAAGGCAACGGCAGTCGCAAGAGCAGCAGCCCCGACATTTGCGATATTATTACCGATCAGAATCGTGATCAGGAAATGATCGGGATTATTTTTTAATTTTTCAAGCCGTTTTCCCCGTTTACCAGTGTCGGAAAGTGCACGGACCTTAGCCCGATTGATTCCTACAAGGGCAACCTCAGAAGCCGAAAAAAATGCCGAAAAAATCAGCAAGATGATAAAAATGATGATATTCGTATAAACTACCATAACGTCCACGCCGCATCTGCGGCAGATCTATTTTTATGTCTGGGAACAGCCATTGGTTAAATCTCTATATTAATTTATACGTACGTTTTCTTAAATACATCGGCAACGGGAAAACTCTTCAACTTCACGAGTGAGGATCGCGATCTTTTCCTCATATGAAATGGGACGAAAACAGAGAGTACTTCCATTCGGTTCAAGGCTCAGGTCTTCAAGTTCGAAAGTCATAAGACCACCATACCCTATCTCTGAAAGAACTGTTCTGAGTGCAGCCGCCTCAAGTGTTCCGGCAAGCGGTGAGTGCATGGATCTACGGTCACCCTTGCTTGTATGAATATTTACGATTCGCTCCCCGCATTCCCGGGGGAAGGAAAACGGATCGCCCGCCAGGCATGCATGAGCATAATCCCATGTGAATGAGAGCCAGGCATACTCATCCAGAACGGTACGGATCTCCTTTGCCGTTACCATGTGAGCATTCACCGCTGGCGGCATATTTTCAAGAGCAACGGTGACTGAGCTGCCGACCGCGGCATTACCCACCCTCTCAATATAATGAACAAACCGTTCCTTATCAATCGGGCTGATGGGACGTTTGGATGTCCGCTTTCCGGGATGGATGGTGAGAACACCGCCGCCAAGCTGCTCCAGAATATCCATACAGGCTAGCGTGTATTCTGCTGTCAGGTCAGCAACCTTAGCATTAAATGAACAGGGATTCAGTTCAAATACCGGAGCATGCATCGCGATCTTTGCGAAGGTGGGATAGAGATCCAACAACTCGATAAGTTCTGAAACGTTCGCTCCCCGCATCCAGAACGTTGGGGTTTCCATCCAGAACTCGATGGTATCGGCTCCGGCTTTATCTACTGCGGCAAAAATATCCTGAGGTTCATACTCATGAAAGAACATAGAAGACGCGGCGAGTCGGATCATTGACCGTTATATTTCTCATGTCAGCAACTAAATGTATCGTATATGGCAGGAAAGAAGCGGACAGCTCAGCAAAAGACACTCGCGTTTGGTAACGAGGAGTCAGAGTCTTCGCTTCTTACTCCGATTACGGAAAACTCAACGCTAGGAACTTCAGACACCACACTCAGCGTGTCGGAACTTGCAAAGCGGATACGTGAAGTTGTCGACTGCCCGCTTCTCACCGACATCGTTGTCAGAGGAGAAATCACCGGATATCGTCCAAATGCATCAGGGCATCTCTACTTCTCTCTAACAGAGCAGGGAAATAATCCGGCATCTATTTCCTGCGTGATGTGGAAGTATTCAGTCAAAAATCTTCCATTTTCCGTAAAAGACGGCCTGCTTATCCAAGCTACAGGTCTGGTTGATTTTTATCCTGCAGGGGGAAGACTCCAGTTCATCATCAAGAAGATGGAACCCGCGCTATCCGGAAAAGCAGGCCTTTACCTTCTGAAAGAACAGTGGCGAAAAGAGCTGGAAGCAAAGGGAGTTATCCCTAGGCCGCAGGCAGAAATTCGTGACCCGCCGCTTTTTCCAAGAAACATCGGGGTCGTTACCTCTAAGACGGGGTCGGTCCTGCAGGATATTATAAATGTCATCAGCAGACGGTATCCTCTTCCGATCCTGCTCGCCGGCACATCCGTACAGGGTGATGGGGCAGAGAAAGGTATCGTGTCCGCGATCAGGTCCCTGCAGGATAAAGCGGATGTGATCATTATCGCTAGAGGCGGCGGGAGTTTTGAAGATCTTTTCGTCTTCAACCACCCGGATGTAGTTACTGCGATCCGAAACTCGACCGTTCCAATCATCAGCGCGGTCGGGCATGAAACCGATACGACCCTCTCGGATTTTGCGGCAGACCGACGAGTCCCGACCCCTTCAGCGGCAGCCGAGACGGTAGTCCCGGACCGTTCAGTGCTTCTCGAAAAACTTGAAAAGGACCGAAGATCCATCCATGACAGAATGACATGGCTTCTTTCTGCAGAACAGAAAAACGTTGCCGAAATGAAGATCAGAGTGGACCCGAACCGGCTGACCAGAAAACTGGATCTCATGCACCAGCAGACAGCTGAGCTCGAAGAGCGGATTAGGAGAGCATTGCTTCGAAGGATCAATGTTGAACGAGAGGCGTGCAGAGCATTGTCGGTTATGATGCAAAAAGGTGCACAAAACAGGATCACGAATGCACGTCTTGCATTTCTTGCGCTGAAGGAGATCATCCTCGGGCGCGATCCTTACAAGCCGCTTGAACGAGGATATGCTCTCGTATGGAAAGACGGAGCAGTTGTCCGTTCCGTGAAAAAGATCGCCAAAGATGACCGGCTCAATCTGAAACTTGCCGATGGAGAAATCACATCGGTCGTGGAGAGTATCAAATGACCAAAAAAGAAACCGAACCAACCTACGAAGAGATGATCGCTGAACTGCGTGAAATCGCAAAACAGCTTGATGATCCGAATACCCCTATCGAAGATGCGGTAAAACTTCACCAGAGGGGGATGGCACTCATCCAGAAATGCGAAACATTTTTACAAAAAGCAGAACTGACGATCACTGAGGTCCCTCAACCATCAGAGTAACGGTAAGGTCTGCCCCGCGCTGTAATGCAGCCACAAGTTCGCGGGGAAGAAGCGACGCGGTATGATCACTGTATACGGCAATGGTCCTCGGACAGACAAAAGTGCTTCTTCTCCAGACCATATCTGTCGGATGAGTTAGCGTTATGCCGGATGCGCCCTGAGATAGGATCGTTACGGAAAGTTTCCCACATGTAAGCGTTGTGCGAAGGACAGCCGTGTCATCCGCAATTGCCTGACGAAATTCGGGAGATAGATCGATAGCTCCCTTGTCAGCTCCAACGGCAATGAT
>JALNXT010000314.1 GCA_023230245.1 Candidatus Cloacimonadota bacterium | reverse complement strand
TCCATCGGCGGAAAATGACCCGATTGCTTCGTTTTTGTCTGTATTAAGTTCATCTACAGGGTAGGGACGTCCCCAACCCGTAGCCAGCTTCTCGGCACGCCAGATGTTTTCCTTATCAAAACGAGTAGGAGCCAGAGATGTAAACCATAGGTATTTATCATCAGGGCTTATCAGCGAACCATAATCGGAATTACGGCTGCTAAGATAGGAAGGCATCGCTCTCCAGTTGATTTGATCGAAGATACTTTCCTGACGGTTAAGAATCCAGATGTAATCTAGGGTTTCCTGCTTGTTTTGGGTATCGCCAGTTGCAAGATATTTGTCGAACCATCCCAATGCCGTGCTGGTATCGGATACAGCTATATTCAGTTTCCCTAACCAGAACAAGTATTCAGGACGGCTTCCGTCTGCAGCAGCATTGGCGGCAAGGAAATTCTTAATAGCAGCACGGTAATCACCACGCTGATAATATTCCATACCACTGATAGCATAGCGTTCCCCTTGCAACCCGATGGCTGCAAGGGACGCCGTGCTGATAAGTAATAACAGGGTTATTAGTATAGTAATTCGTGTTTTACGCATCATCATCTCCTATCTCAGAATCTGAGGATAAGGGAAATGATATGGTCGTCATTAAAGATATCATGGTTGCCAAGGCGATAAACATAATCCAGCTGGATGTTGCGGAACTTCAATCCAGCACCAGCTGAGAAACGGTTTTCAGCATCGAAGCCAACTCGTACACCCGTTTGGAAGTTCGAGAAGATATCTGTCCAAGTGTTCTTTTCTTGAATATTGATAACTGAAAGCTTGGAATCTGCTTCGGGATCGCGCCCGATAGATGTCCAATACTCACCGCCAAAGGCGATGCCAGGGTTTTCGGATTGTTCCCAAACCAAATCTGCGGCAAGGGTTACACCGATAAATGGATAGGCGGTAACACCAGCTTGGATTTGATAGGGAACGCGGTCATCCGCCACCTTACCATAAAGGTCACGAATCATGATACCGGATTCGATATACTGATTGATATCATATTTGGCACCCAGATCAAGCCCAAAGCCAGATTTGGATTCTCCATCGATAGATGAAAGGTAGAACTTGGGAGTAACGCCATAGCTCATCTTCTTATAGGAATTGGCATAGCTGATGGCAATGTTATGATCAGCGTCACTAAAGGTTCTGGTATTGTTCCCACTGGCATCTGTGCCGATAATATCATCCACAGAGGCATTAATCCAGTTTACTGCTAATACACCGAAATTAAAGCGTTTGCCGAAAGCAGCATACTGATACGTACGGTCCAAGCCCATATCCATGTTGTACATGGAGGAGAATTCGATATCTTTCATGTTGGTTAAGCCCGCGGGATTCCAGTAAGCAGCAGTGATATCATTGGCAGTGGCTGCTCCAGCTTCGCCCATGGCAATTATGCGCGCCCCTATACCCATACGGATATAGGGAGCGGCTGAATTATTAAGATCTTCGGCTAATAGCGGAAGCGCAAGCATCATTAGCAAGCCAATAATGTAGAACCTGATCATGCGGGAAGGTGTGTTATTCATCGTGGTTTTCATCATAGCCTCCTTATTTAACCGCAATCTTGATTATTTTTTCTTGTTTGGTAGTGCTGTCACTAACTACCACTCTGGCGAAGTATGTACCTCGCGCCATCTTGGTACCTGAAGAGTTCTTCAGATCCCATATTACCTCAACCTTGTTTGTGGTTGTACTTGGTACCGAAAGAGTTCTAATTTTCTTACCAGCGAAATCGTAGATTTCTACTGATAGTTGAACATTGTCATTCCGGCTTAGCACCACCCTGATTGTAGAGCTGGTAATTGCAGGGTTAGGATAAGCAATGGAAGTCTCGCTTATCACCAGGTTTGGTGAAATTAACTGACCATCACCCATGTTACTTGGCGGACTTTCCACACCATCGTAAACGGAGGTAACCACATATTGGTAAATGATATTGTTTTCTATGGCATAATCGTCATAGTAGTAATTCTGTCCTATCTTGGTATTCACCAGCGAAGAATTCAGCGGAGTAATTGGGAAGGCTGCATCCGTCGTTTTTTTGCGATATACATTGAATCCATCCAGAGCACGAATTTGAGCTGGATCATTCCATAGAACCCTGATATGTGTATCGTGAGCTTCAGCCCATACATTGATTGGTGCTAAGAGAATGGTATAGATCCCAGTATTCTGTGCACTATCAATCCATTCATCCTTAAACGCCTTGGCTTTTATTGTTATTGAATCAACAATATTAATTGAATCCTGATAGGCAGGTGAAGTAGATGTTACATCACTACCGTCATCAGTATAACGAATTACAGATCCAGGTGTGGCGCAACTGATGCGTAGTGTGAAAGCTGCACCGTAGTTTATATTGGTAGGATGGCTGAATACAGGTGTAGCGACTGTACCGGTAATGGTATATATTCCCGATATCACATCACTGGCAATCCAATTAAGCTTAAATGCTCTTGCCTTAATGGTTGTTCTTGCGTTTAGTGGCAAGGAGATATTCAAACCTGTAGTATAGATCTCCGATGCTTCAGTGGGATCACTGCCATCGGTAGTGTAGTGAATCGTGGCTTCCGTTGGATTAACTGTAGCGGTTATCTGAACATCCTGTACTGTGGTATAGGTGTTTGGTTGAAGGTTGAACAGTGTTCCAGTGAAACTAACCTTACCTGTGATAGTATAAACAGCAGAGTAAGTCTCGCTAGGAGTCCAGCCTGTTTTAAACGCCTTAGCCTTGATTGTTGTTACAGAATTCAATTCTAAAGGAATTGGCTGTGAATATACTGGTGACGTTTCATTTGGTTCATCACCATTGGTGGTGTAATGTATTACTGCATCCAAGGTATTGGTAGCAGTAGAGATAATTACGTTTAGTGCTGAAGTGTAGATAACCTCTGGATCAAGTGTGAATACTGTTCCGACTATTTGTACCTGACCTGTAAAGGTGTAGCTTGCGCTTAGCACATCACTAGGTTGCCAATCAGCTTTGAAGCCTCTCAGTTTTAGATTTAGGGTTGAATTTAAGGGTGGCTCTAATGAACTAAAGAGCGGTGATGTTTCCACGGGAATACTGCCATCTGTTGTATATCTCAAAGTAGCATCATTAGGCACTAATAAGCCATTAGAACTGATGGTCTGAGCAGTTTGGTAAACTCCAGCAGGTGGTGTGATTGTTACACCTGCGATACTA
>JALNXT010000315.1 GCA_023230245.1 Candidatus Cloacimonadota bacterium | reverse complement strand
GCCACCTAGATAAAAGTCTTCCAGCAAAATTACTAATATGCTCTCCACAATCTCCGTCAATAGTTCTTAATATTTTCATTTTAAAACCTCCTATTTATTTCTATAATTTCAACACCAATTAACCATTCTATCATGTTTATAAATTCATTACCTTTTTACCTTCGTCAAAATCAATAATATTTTCTTTCTTAACAATGTTCTTAGTTCCACCTGTTAATTTAACATAATACATACCGCTGTCCAATGGAGTCCAAGCGATAACTTTTTTTATTACTCTTTTTAAGTCTCATCCCTTCATCTTGGTTTTGATTTTTCTCTTTATTATTGTTTTGTTCCGTTGACACCAATTTCAATTTTGGATTATATGGTTTAAAATTAATAGCGTTGTTCTCTTGTTTAATGATGCTAGTATGAGTAGATTCTAACTGTTTAGTATTATTCTGTATGAAATCATTTCTTAATTTCATTAAAGGCAATACTTCATTCTTTATTCTTCTTCTTTCTGCTCTAACCTCTTTTAACTCTTTAGCAAATAAATACCCCTGATAAGCATTGAAATTTGATTCTTCAATTTTATGTAATACTTTTTGTTCTTCTATGTCTATCTGGCTTAACCGATTGCTTAGTATATTAAAATCATTTTCAATGCTTTGATAAATATTTAATAGTTGTTCTGTATAATCTTTAGCTTTGCACATTTTTTCACTCCTTTTGATTTATATATTTATTTTACTTCTTTAATGCAAACCTTGTCAAGCAAAAACTTATGATTTATCTTCTAATTCCTTCACCTTTTCTAAAGTATTATTTAATAAAAATACTGCATCTGCTTTATTACAATTAGTAAAATATTGAATACCTTGGTTTAACCATTCTTTTAATTCTATAACAACTTTTTCATATTTGTTTTCCATTTTAAATTCTCCTCTCGCAAATCCCAATATTACGGCACTCAAATTTGAACCAATCATCTATTTCATAACGATTTTTGTAAATCCATGATCACAATATTTAGAAACACCACTTTTAAAATCTTTTTCAGTTACTTGTTGTCTATATTCACAATCTTTTTTATCACAAATATAACAAGGATAATTTAATTGTTTATTCATTTTACTTCATCCTTTCATTTCGATTTTAGTCCATGTAATAAAAATTTCTTAATAATATCAAATCAGGTAATCCATTTCCTAATTTAATAGCCTTTAAAAATTCTATATAACACTCTGCGGTTTCTTGTCCTCGTTCTTTTACTAATAAATTAAAAACTTTTTCTTTAAGATTTTCTTCATTTTCTGCTTGTATGTAACCACAATAATCTATATCTAAATATTTTCCACCAGACATACTTGTCACCTGAAATTTATACCAATTCATTATTTATTCTCCCCTCAATTTATAATGAAATATCGTGTTTATTCAGAAAAGATTTCTTCATCTGCATCACACCATATAAATTCTTTCCCGTCAGCTTCGTTTGCTAAATATCTCTCAATTTCAATATCACTCATATTCTCATTAAGTTCTATTTCTTGTACTATCGCATATTTAATCTTTCTCCAGCCATCATTTTTAATCATCTGATAAACCTCCTCTGTAACATTTACCCTTCACTGTTATACCTCATTACTATTTATGCAATTGATTATATTCTTTCTCGTTAATCTCAACTGCTGTAATACCTTTTTCTTCATACCATTCCATTTGTTCTTCTTTTGGATATGTACTGCTGCATACTCCTGTTATATTCCCTTGCTCATCTAATTCTTTGTAATATCTTTGTTTCATAAACCATCCTCCTTAAATCATGATAGATGACGCATTTTATAAACTATCCCACTTTTCGCTAATCTTATTTAATATTTCATGCAATGGCGTACTTAGAGTGAAATTAGCATTCATTTGTTGATTAATAATTTTTAAATTATCTTCATAAGAACATCTAGCTAATATAATGCTAATTGGTTTAACTTCAGATTCATAATTAACCCAATCACTAATTTCTTTATCTGAAATATTTAAATTATGTTTATCCACCACTTGTTTAACTTTATTGAATGCATCAATTTTCTGTTCTTGTTTGTCCATACTTTTACTCCTTTCTGTTATTAATAAATCCCAATATATCGGACTTTAAGTTGTGACAAAACAACGATTTGGTTCAATTATTGTTATGCTATTAATCTCATCGGCACTAATATATACAACTCATCTTCGTTATTCTCACCTGTAAATACAGCAGGAGAGTGACATGTTCCTAATTTAATATTAACTACATCTTCATCAATAACTTTTAATATAGTATTCATATAACCACTATTGAATTTAATACTTCCCAATTCTTCTCCTGTTATTTCACTAGGCACTACTTCACTCATACTTTTTTCTTTTTCTTGAGGAGTATTTATTGTTAACTGTTCTGCAATATTTAAATATATTGGTCTGAGTTTATCATCCTTAACTACTTCCATTGCAAATTCAAGTGTATCTTGTAATTGATCCTTTTTGATATCAACAAAAGTATGAAAACTATTAGGAATGACTTGTTTATAATCGGGATAAACGCCATCAATCAATCTTGTTGTATAAACAAAATCGTTGCCGACAATCTTAATATATTTCATTTCATTGTTATCATCTTTCTTGAAATAAAACTGTAAATCCTTTTTACTTTTGTTATTTAATATTTTATCTAATTCCTCAATTGATTGCATAGGTATATTCATTTGACCATCACATTTATTTTCAATATTGAGTTTATACTTTGCCAGATAATGAGTATTATTAGCAACCATATCATCTTCCGAGATAAGCACTCCATTAAATACTTCTCTAAAATGACCTTTAGCTGAAAATACTTTTATTTTTAGTTTGTCTTTAAATACATTCTCAGGGATTACAAATGCTTCACTGTTAATATCTGTTGGGATTTCAGGATATTGTTCAGGCAGGATTGAATTAAACTTTAGACTTCTGTTTGCTTTAATTGTTATAGTATTGCTTATTACTTCCTCTTTTTCTTCTTCTGTATTTATGTTTATCAACCCCATATTGTCACTTGATATTATATTAAGAATACCAGACAATTTCTTAATCAGTTTGAAATTGCTTTTGTCAATTAAAATACTACCTAATTCAATAATGTCACCTAAAATACTTACTGTTAAAGTGGAAACTATATTGTTTGCTGTTATAGTTATCTCGTTGTTATCGGTTGTTAATAATA
>JALNXT010000313.1 GCA_023230245.1 Candidatus Cloacimonadota bacterium | reverse complement strand
CAATGGGAATGGTCTAATTATCTGGAATGGGTAGGATTACGGGACGCTCAGCTCTGCGATTTCGAGATTATTCGCAGCTACTACGATGATGAATCCAGCTACAGTGAAATGATGGATGTGATAGCATCAGAAAAACAGATCAAGAGCTATATGCTGGATTGATGTTAGTTTGGAGTTCGAGCCGGAAGTACTATCTTTGAGCTTAGCTTTAATTCTGATCCGGCTCGGACTTCAAGCGGTCACCTGCGACACTGCCGCTTGTATCTTGAAGTCCAAAGAGCCTGTATGTTATTGGTAAATATAAAGATAAAGATGGCTCTTTGAACTCCAAGACTAGATAACAATCCCGGCTTTGAAATCCATGTGGCTAGTATAAATAGTAACAAGTGGTTATTTGTTTCAGCCACATGAACTCCAAAACACGCAGCCACATGAACTCCAAAATACGATATCAGTATAAGAAACCAATTGACAAAATCGGGCAGTTAAAATCTACTGACCCAACGATGTAAATACGTGAACAACGTATAGCACAAGCTCCATATTTTGCAGGGGCTTATAGTTCTTTAGGAGGAACAATGTTATCCTTTAACAGGGATACTTGTAATGAGTATCGCTGTGGCTTGGGATTTATCCCAGCCACTAAACTTAAACAAATTTACAGCAGTTTGATTTTCTGCTTGGTGGGCGGAGCTTTACGCTTTAGCCTGAGCCATGCTGGGGAGCATATTGCCACAACAAGTGGAGGTTCCAGTGAGTAACCACGACAATCGTATTCGGATCAAGCTTAAAGCATACGACCATCGTCTCTTGGATCAATCTGTAGCGGAGATCGTGAAATCTACTCGCAACACCGGTGCCAAAGTTATAGGTCCTATTCCTTTGCCAACCGATCGTTCTGTTTATACGATTTTGCGTTCGCCCCATGCAGATAAGAAGAGCCAAGATCAATTCCAAATGCTTGTTCATAAGCGTTTAATTGATATCGTGAATCCCACCCAGCAGACAACTAATGCCCTCAAAAAGCTTAGTTTGCCCGCCGGTGTGCACGTAGAGATTAAGGCAAATACAAGGAGCTAGGCATGATCGGATTAATCGGAAAGAAAATAGGTATGACGCAATTATTTGACAGCAGCGGCAAAGTTATCCCCGTTACGGTTATCAAAGCCGGACCCTGCAAAATAATCTGCAAACGCACAGAAGCCGACAACGGCTATGAAGCCCTGCAACTGGGTTATGAAGATATCCCCGAACGCAAGGTAACCAAGCCGATGCAAGGCCATTTTAAAAAGTACAATAGCGGTTTATATCGCTATATCAGAGAGTTCCGCCCCTCTTATGGACAAGAAATTACAGGATTCAACATCGGTGACGAACTTAAAGCCGATATGTTTGAAGAAAATGAATCTGTAAGTATCTCTTCCAAATCTAAGGGTAGAGGTTTTACCGGTGTGATGAAACGTTACGGCTTTGCCGGTTTTATCGCAACCCATGGTAGCCACGAATCCTTCCGTGGTGGTGGATCCATAGGTCAATGCGCCCAACCTTCCCGCGTTTTCAAAGGCGTGAAGATGGCTGGACAGCATGGTAACGCCAGAGTAACGGTGCGTCACCTCACCGTTGTGAAAGTAGATACAGAAAACGGACTGATCATGGTTAAAGGTGCAATACCCGGTCACCGCAATTCCTTGGTCTTGATTCATAAGGAACAATAGGTGGTATTAGATGGTAACAGCTAAAAAATATAATGCCAATGGCGAACTGATCGGCGAAGTTAATCTTCCTGCCAGTGTGTTCGATATTGACGTAAATTCACCCAAGGTTCTATTGCACGAAGTAATCACCATGTACATGGGCAATCAACGCCAAGGTACAGTGCAAAAAAAGAACCGCAGCATGACAGCCGGTAGCACCAAGAAGCTTTTTAAGCAGAAAGGGACCGGTAACGCACGTGTGGGTACCCGTCGTTCTCCAATCCGTGTTCACGGTGGTAAGGCATTTGCAATTTACCCCAAGAACTGGTACAAAACCATACCCCACACAAAGAAACGGATGGCACTGAAAGTTGCCTTAACAGACCGTGCTCGTGATGGCAGAATCTTTATTGTGGACAGCCTGGTAATGGACAAACCCGATACCAAGTTTGCCAAAGAACTGTTGGGCAAGATTATTCCCGGAATGGGACGTAAACTTGTGGTAACAGACGGACACCACCTTCCCACAGTGAAAAGCTTCACCAACCTTCCTGATGTGATGACAGACCGTGCAGACAGTCTCTTCGCCTACGAAATTCTGAAAAGCAGCTATATCATCATGACGGGAGATGCCCTGAAAAAAGTGGAGGAGGTATTCAGCTCATGATACACCCGCGTAATATCTTAATAAGCCCGATAATCACCGAAAAGAGTGGCGAACAGATTCAGAATCTGAATACATACAGCTTTAAGGTGAGTATCAATGCCAATAAAATCGAGATTAAAAACGTCATTGAACGTATCTTCGCCGTTAAGGTAATTTCCGTTAATACCATTCGTATGATGGGAAAACCAAAGCGCTTAGGTAAGTATAGTGGAAAACGTCCCGATTGGAAGAAAGCAATAGTTACACTTCGTAGCGGCGATAAGATTGCCGATTTCGAAGTATAAGAGAGGGAAGAATGGGAATTAAAAAATATAAGCCAACCACCCCGTCCATGCGTTTCCGCTCTGGATACACCTTTGATGAGATTACCACTTCCACTCCTGAAAAATCTCTTCTTACGAAATTGCACAAATCCGGTGGACGCAACAACAATGGCAGAATCACTTGCCGTCATCGTGGCGGTGGTCATCGTCGCCATTATCGTATCATAGATTTCAAGCGCGACAAAGCTGGTATCCCGGCGAAAGTTGCCAGTATTGAATATGATCCCAACCGCACAGCCCGCATCGCTTTGCTCCATTACGTTGATGGAGAGAAACGCTATATCATAGCTCCTGATGGACTTGAAGTTGGCGCCAAAGTGATGAGCGGTCCCGAAGCAGAAATCGCAATCGGTAATGCTATCCCCTTGGAGAAGATTCCTTTGGGTAGCGTGGTGCACAATATTGAGCTGAAAAAAGGCCGTGGCGGTCAGATTGCCCGCAGTGCCGGAACTTATGCTCAGGTTGTGGCTAAAGATGGTGATTATGTTCATGTAAAGATGCCCTCAAACGACGTGCATTTGATCCGTAAAGAATGCCTCGCAACGATG
>JALNXT010000312.1 GCA_023230245.1 Candidatus Cloacimonadota bacterium | reverse complement strand
TAGAGGCAGAAGTACTGTTAAAGTAAATATTGCAGGATAAAGGGCAGCAACACCGCACTTAACAGCAGTGCTATTTGTGGTAAATACTGGCTTAGAGGCAGTTTTGAGCGTGTATCAGAGCTGCCCATTGTTATAGCCAAGGAAGCTCTGCCCAAACCGTAGGCAATACTGCTGAGCAACACCAGGAAAGCTATAAGGACAGCGATATTGCCGCCTTTTAACATTGCCAGCACGATATAGAATTCACTTACAAACAGTGGCGAAGGCGGCATGCCGATGATGAAGGCGAAAGAAAGCAGCCAAAGCCACCCGGAAACAGGATTGGCAGCAAGCAAGCCGCCGCATTGGTCGTAGTTCTTTTTGCCAAAGACACGATAGACATTGCCGGCACTTAGGAAAAACGCAGCTTTGATCATGGAATGCCCCATCACGTGGATCAACCCAGCTTTGCCGGCGTATTCGCTAACTGCGAAGGCAATCATAATAATCCCCATGTTTTCTATGGAAGAATAGGCTAATAGGCGTTTATAGTTCTTTACTTTGAGGATAAATACCGCCGCCACGAACATGGAAAGCAAGCCCATCACGAGGAATAATTGAGAAGCAAGGCTGCCAAGATGACAGGCGTTCATCACTCCCTGCATGCGAATTAAGGGGACTAAGGCGGTGTTTAGCAAAGCCCCGGAAAGCAGTGCCGATACTGCAGCGGGGGCTTCGGAATGGGCATCGGGCAGCCAAAAGTGCATGGGTGCCAAGCCTACTTTAGTGCCGAAACCGATGAGCATAAACACAAAAGATACCTTTAACCAGAATGGCGAGATGGTTTCGGACAGAGCCAGCACGGTGTCCAAAATCAAGCTGGGACTAGAAGGCATGGCGATCACCAGCAGCATAATCCCCACAAACGCCAAAGCGATGCCAATGGAGCAGATAAAGAGATATTTCCAGGCTGCTTCCAAAGATTGCTTGTGGTGCTCGAAGCTGATCAGCATGGCGCTGGCAAGGGTGGTTGTTTCCACAAATACCCAGATTAAGCCCAAATCACGGCTGAGATTAGCACCATCCATAGATGCCACAAATGCCATCATGCAAATGGCATAGATGCTGCTCTGCTTGTTATTTAGGGTGCTTTTTTGCTGCGAAGAATACCAGCCCACGGCAAAGTATAGTACCGCCGAGATGATGAAGAACCAGATACTCAAGCCGTCTATGCCGAAATACCGGCTAAGACCCGAAGATGGCAATATCAGGAAGATCCCGAAGATTAAATGCAGGCTGCTGTGGATAAAGACCAGTGCGGTATTGAGGCTTTTATTCTTAAAGCTCCATGCCAGAATGCCACAGAGGATAGGGAACAGCCAAATATAGAGATACATCATCTGGATTAGTCCTTCAGCGTGGATAAGCCATCGCTATCCACATCTTCAAAAGCGTTGCTGATTTTATTGATAAAGAGCACGGCGATAAGGATGGATAGCATGATGTCCAGAGACACTCCCAAGCTTACCACATGCGGCATTTGGCTGCCTAAAGCCAAAGAAAGCAGAAAGATGCCATTCTCCATAATCAGATAACCCATCAGATGGGTGATCAGCTTCTTGTTGGCGATAATAATAAACAAACCCTTCAGGATGGCAGCAAAAGCGATGCCGAAATGCAGAGGATAGAGGTTCTGGTTGCTTTTCCCGCTCCACAAGGCAATAAAAAAGGCAAAGGCAAAGATCGCCGTCATTGAACCGAGCGAGAAGAAATTGGATACCGAAGGCTCCACCTCACGCTTGATGCCATTTTTGCGGATGGTGTCCATGATAAACCAG
This sequence comes from Candidatus Cloacimonadota bacterium, assembly GCA_023230245.1. Classification (GTDB taxonomy): domain Bacteria; phylum Cloacimonadota; class Cloacimonadia; order Cloacimonadales; family Cloacimonadaceae; genus Cloacimonas. The sequence goes on along the minus strand of JALNXT010000312.1, from coordinate 1,422 downwards.
GGGATCAGAATTGCCTTGAAGACGATGGTTTCCAAGGCTACGAAAGAAAACTCCCACATATTGAATTCATTAGTCTTAAGGATGGTGAGGATAAACAGCATAATGCCTTGTAGAATAAGGATCCGCACGATGCTGGAGAGCATATTCGTGATGGAGGCAAAGAGCAGGCTTACCCCAAAGATCACCAGCAGAATATCCGCCATTAAAAGCCTCCTAAGTTGTGCACGATCAGCGCAGTTAGCACCAAGAGCGATACTGCCAAAGGTATTATCACCAGTTCCAGATTGCGGTTGATGCGATAGCGAGGCATCAAGCTTTCCACCAAGCCGGTAATTACCGCCAAACCAAAGCAGGAAGAGAGATAAAGCACGGTTACGATGGCTCCACTTATGCCTTCCGGGATCAGGAAATAGCTGATCAACGAAGCGTATATCTGCACCTTCAATGCCGCAGCGTAATGCACCATTGCCAGGTTTGCACCACTTGTATCCAGCACCATCACCTCGTGAATCATGGTAAGTTCCAGATGCGTGGTGGGATCGTCAAAAGGCACTCGCGAGCCTTCCACCAGCAGCATGATAAACAGCGCTAAAGCCGTTAAAACCGCGATGATTATCGACCATTCGTTGTAGATATTCACGGTATGACGGGCGAAAAGCTGTCCCATCGTATCGAAACCACCTGCATAAGCCAAAGAAGCGATTACCAACAGGAAAGCCGGCTCCAAAAAGGCGGTAAATGAGATCTCACGCGATGCGCCCATGCCTTCAAAGCTGCTGCCTACATCCATCGCTGCTGCCACCATCACGGCTTTAGCCAGGGCAAGTAGCGACATAAACAAGAAGAAATCACCACGGAAGCCGAGTACGGCACTCTTTGCTCCAAAAGGCACGAATAGTGCTGCCATAAAAGTAGCCACCAGCGCCATCGTAGGTGCCCAACGGAAGATGTGCCCGCTGCTATGGCTGTGCACTTCATTCTTGCCCAAGAGCTTGATAAAGGTGTAAAAGGGTTGCAGCACGCTTGCGCCTTGCCGTCCCACCCAGATTGCCTTGGTTTTGGCGATAATGCCGATGAAGAGCAGCGGTAAAGCTATGATAAACAAGATGTTGATGATCACTGCGAAACCCCCAATACCCAAACCAGCAAGACAAGCAAGGCTAAGAGCAAATAGGTGATATAGCTATTGGTTTTGCCGTTATGGATACCATCGAAGCTGGCAAAGATGCGCTTAACTGCTCTGCACACAGAGGCAATAGCACCGGTATCCAGGTATTCCTGCAGTTCTTCCTGATGTTCCACCTGCTGCGGGAAATAGCCTTCCGGCTTGCTTGTGGTAAGTTCGGTGCGCACAAATGGCTTCAAAAAGTAAGCCAGCGGATTGATAAAAGCCAGCCCGGTATATTGCATGCGAGCGCTTGG
>JALNXT010000311.1 GCA_023230245.1 Candidatus Cloacimonadota bacterium | reverse complement strand
AGGAGGTCCGGATCCTCTGTCTCGTACTCATATATGATGCCGTGGACCCTGTCGACCCAGTACGTGCCGCGGCCGTCATCAAATAGCTCTCCATTGTAGCAGGCTCCGGCACCCTCGAGCTCTCTGAGAGTTTCTCTGAGGCCCGTGGTCCGCTGTCTGATCAGTGTGCCGACGCAGTTTCCATTGCCGTCCTCCCAGTCTCTCACGTCCTCGCCGGCGTCCAGCCTGGCTCTCAGGTCCTCGGTATCCTCCGGTGTAGCCGAGAAGATCGTGACGACGTGCCTACCGTCGTACGCTATCTCGTACGCGTGCACGTCGCCGTCGTATTCGGCCTCATCTATCTCGATTCCATTCCTCTGCTTCCAAGTTCTTATGCTTGCCATAGTTTTTTTCTCCTCTCCGGGTTTCCCGGCAATACATCATATGGTGTATCTGTATATAATACTATCGCAGAAAGGAGAAAACGGAAGAGGCTTTGGTCACTTTTTCCGCTTTAGGGCATGCTTAAACGTATCTCGGAAGCCTTTATCCATCACGTCGCGCCGGAATATCACTAGCTCCTCGGGGCCGAGGAGCTCCTCGAAGTGTCGGATGGCCGCCTCCCGCCTCTTGCGCGACGCCTGCGCGCTCATCGCCAGGAGATAGATCGGGTCGCACATCTTGTAACCTAGAGTGTACTCGTGCTCTACCGGGTCTGTCCGCCCTGTGCAGATCGCTATGGCCGTGTCGTAGTCCACATCCTCCCACCTCATGACGTCCCCGATGTATCTCATCCGGGCCTGCGACGACATGCTAGTCTGCAGGTCATACGCCTTGTCGGTCGCCCACCCTTTAATTTTCCCCATCAGCCTTGCCCTCCCTCCTTTTGCGCGCGCGATAGTATAAGTTATGCAGCGTGGAGTAGTTGTCCACTCCTAGGATATCCATCAGGTGCTTGTCGTCCATCCCCATCTCGTGTAGCCGCAGGGCTACGTCCTGGATCTTGGCGCGCTCGCCCTCGTACATCTTTTTGAACCTGGCGCCCGGCTTGTCATCGGATGTGACTGCGGCTATCTTTTTTGCTTGCGACTGTAGCTTTAGCCGCTCGTATGTCTCTTTTGGCCCCTCCGGGATTGGGTCGTACTCCCCATATCCGATCAGCCGCATCGTGCCGTAGGGGTTCCTCTTCCTTACCTCGAAAAATCCGCGATCGCGGTGTCCGGCGGCCGCGAAGGTCATCGGCTCGCATCTGATCAGATATCTTATCCTGTAGTCTCTGATATAGACGTCCAGGCGCTCGTGGTGCGGGATGCACATGACCAGGGTCCACCCTCGAGAGCGCATCATCTCCAGCAGAGATATCATGGACCTATTGTCTTGAGACTGCCACTCCCTGTTATTGGCAACGTTCGACGCCTCATCCAGCCAGTAGACTGATCCATGGTCATCACCGGCGCGGAGCTTGTCGCGGAGGTCGTCAAATGAGTACACGTATTGCTCGTTCAAATCAAAGGTCGGATCTACGGCCAGGCACAGCTGATACGCTAGGTTGGACTTCCCGGACCCCTCTGGCCCTTCGACGACCGCCACGTTATCGTAGCCGCCCCTGAGGTTATCCCGCATATCCTCGGCGAGCTGGGCGAGGAGTCCGTCATATAGATAGCGAACGAAGAGTTTGCCCGCCCGGCGGTATTGAATTATCTGGGTGTCCGATATCTGGAGATCTCCGATATCGGTCCTCCTTTTATCACCCACCTCGTCGGTCTGTATTATCATTGCTGCTTATCCCCACCCATGGTCCATCCCTGGATATCCGGGACCTTGCCGATGGATGTCAGGTCGTCGCGGCATCTCCCCTGCCAGGAGCAGGTGAGACGGAGAAGCATCTCCTCCTTCTGAACGCCAAATTTAGCGTTGAGCGCACGGCAGACATATCCCTCTAGGACTGCCGCGATCTGCAGGCGGTCGACCAAGTTTGCGGCGATCTCCAGCTCCTCACCCTGGACCACCGTTAACTTGTCGACGCACACGTCCTTTGTCTGCTTTATTTCCATTTGTCTTATCCCTCCTTAAATTATACCTAGCATCTTGACACCCAGTAGCGCGCCGATGCCTATAATCGCTATAAATATGATTTTTTGAATATCCATCGCCGGCAGAGCGGTCCGGCCCATCCCTCGTATGAAATCGGGCGTGCTTGTGGACAGCATGGCGTCGTTGAGCGTGGCGCTGGTGTCCTGTGAGTGCAGGAGCGAGCCGTCGGGGGCGGTGGCGCGTATGTCGTAGACCTCGCCGCCTCTTATCTTGGCATAGACGGGGACTCCCCACCACGCGATACTATCGTGCAGTCCAGTGCACTTTTTGTAGCCCATCTGGGCCAGCTCCCACGCCGGCCGCTCGGTCCAGTGCTCCCTGCGGACCATGACGTCCGTGGATTTGTCGGACTTGAGGATATCCGGGCACATGCGCTTGATCTCGATATCGACCCGCAGGCATCTGCTCTTGAGCCAGCGGTGATGGAGACACATCTTTAGGTCGTAAATAAGAGACTGGCGTTCATACTCATGGGGGACCTCTGGCGCATTTAGCGGCCTGTATTCACCGCTCGCTTTTCTCAGAGCGATCCTCATCAGAATCCTCCCCCGACGAGCAGGCCGTAGATCAGGCATCCGACCACGATCACGGCGGTCAGATACTCCCACATCTTGGATGTAGATATATTGATCCAGTTACCTCGTTTGTTGCCGGAGAGCTGTGCCGACTGGATCAGCGCCCTTGTGAAGTCTGGGTCCACGAGCTTCGCCCGCGGCAGATATGGCTGCGTAGAGTCCACGTCGTAGATCGCGGCGCAGTCGGACGTCTTGGTGTCTCTGACCATGAGGTCGTCGTCCATGCGATATAGCCGTGACCCCACGCTTACCATCTGTCTGGGTCCCTTTTTGACTTTAAAAACGCGAATGGTATCGCACTCCACACGTATCAAGTGCTTTGTCATATATCTACCTACCAATTCGGCTCCATTTCTATATATATATGGGGCATACAGCTACAAACAATCTATAGATATATATAAATATCTGAAATAGTCATGATAAACTATGGCAGGATCTGGTGGATTATCAATCAATTCGGTCGTTATAACGATCGTAGCGATTGCCATTGGCCTCGTCATGATCGGCTCTCTGCTGGCGCCGATAGCCTCCGATGTCATGGCGGATCTCACAGATCCTGTCTCCGGCTATGGGGCTGACGGTGTGACGTGGGCCAGTCTTGTGG
>JALNXT010000310.1 GCA_023230245.1 Candidatus Cloacimonadota bacterium | reverse complement strand
GCAAAGGCATAACAGTGAATGCTATCTGTCCAGGTGCGTTTGATACCAGCATGTTCGAGCGAATACCGCAAAAATACAGAGAGGAAATAGAAGCTCAGATACCGATGAAAAGGCTTGGTGATCCACAGGAAATGGGTAAACTGGTTAAGTTTCTTGCCAGTGACGATGCTGCATATATAACAGGACAGACCATCCATATCAATGGCGGATGGCATCTTGGCTAATAAGTATGTAACCGAAGCCTTACTTGCAGAGAACACTGTGCTGCTAAGCCTGAATGTGGAGCCTAAGAATGCGCTGAATACTGAGGCAATCCAAAGTCTGATCAGTGCTTTTGACAGATGTGAACAGAATGCTGGGGTGGATATCATTTGCATCACCGGGCATGATAGGGCTTTTTGCACAGGTTTGAATCTGGACACCATGATAGAGCAGACTGATGATGAAGCCATAAGGATGCTTTACCTCTTTGACATTCTGCTGTATAGGCTGCTGAGATCTAATAAGCTTATTATCTCTGCCATTAATGGTCATGCAGTGGGAAGCGGGGCTATTCTGGCTCTGGCAACGGACTATCGGCTGATAAATAGCAATGACAAGATTAAGATCGGCTTTCCGGAATACCCAAAGGGCATCACCTTACCTGCGCTGATGCGGGATATATTAAAAAGGGCAGGCTTGAATAATGCGCGGATGTTGCTGATGGGAGAGCTGGTAACCCCTAAAAGAGCGGAAATGCTTGGCTTGGTGGATGAAGTGTGCGATTGCGATGTCCTGGTCTGCTTGAAAGATATGTGTACTAAACTGAACACAGGGAACTTTAGTTACCGCGAATACAAACAACATTTTGTGATGCAGGATGGCTTTAGCATGCCCCAACCAGACGATCCTGAATACGCAAGCATTGTCGCCAAGGTATTTGCACAGGCGCGAAGGCTATCAAATGACCAAAGTCGATAAAAAGCTTCGCACTGTGAAAGTGGATACTTTGAAGAAAGTGGAAGTAATGCGCGAGATTTACAACCAAAACCTCGATATGCTGGGGACAGTTGCACTTCCATATCGTAGTGTGGAAGAGCAGGTGCAATGGTGGAAGGAAAACAAGCAGTATTTGCGTGCCTACCTTTTTGAGCCTTTGCAGCAGCCCGGTGAGTATGTGGGCTTTATCACCCTTACGGATAGAGGGAGCTTTGCCACACCCATCCTTGCGGTAAACAAGAAAGCCTGGGGTAAGGGTTATGGCTCTGAGATGATAAAAGCTTATCTTAAGCTGGCTCACAAACCCCTTGCCGGTTCGCAGTTAGTGAGTAATGATGCCATTAGGCATATGAATAAAAAGAATGGCTGGATAGTAGTTGGCTATGCAAACAGTCCCAATGGCGCTTTAGAGCTGGTTTACCATCCCGGTGTTTCGGCTGCCTTTCCTGGAACTCCGGGAATACAAGCAATAATAACCCGTTACCTGTTTGATAAATACCAGGGATCAGCTTATCCAAAGCAGAAAAAAGGTCAAAGTGAGCGGAAAGAATGAATATTGAGATTAATACAGCAAACACCATATTTGACCATCGTGGTAATCTGTCCATTATAGAAGGAGAAAGAGACCTTCCTTTCATGATAAAACGGGTATTTTATATCTGGGCTAATCATGATGGCCATCCTCGTGGTGGACACGCCCATCGCGCGCTGTTTCAGTCTTTTATCAGTGTGCATGGAGAATGTACTCTCAAGATAACCAATGGTAGGGAAACCAGAGAAATAACTCTGGATAGTCCCGTGTATTGTGCCACCGTTCCCCCTGGTTTGTGGGTGGATATCGATAACTTTTCTGCAGATTGCGTGCTGATGGTGTTAACTTCCGAATATTATGACGAGGACGATTATATCCGGGATTATGACGAGTATCTGAGCTATGTTAAAGCCTAATATCCCTTTCTATGACATTGGGCAGAGCTACCGCGAGCTGAAGCCTGAAATTGACCAAGCTATCTCCAAAGTGCTTAGCAAAGGCTGGTATATCCTTGGGGAAGAAGTGATGGCTTTTGAGCAGGAGTTCGCCAGCTATGTCGGTACGCGTAACTGTGTCGGTGTTAGTAACGGGCTTGATGCTTTGTTCCTAACCCTAAAAGCTTGGGGCATCGGTGCAGGGGACGAAGTTATCGTCCCTTCCAATACCTACATAGCTACCTGGCTGGCAGTTAGTTACAGCGGTGCAATCCCTGTTCCCGTAGAACCGGATATTAACACCTTTAATCTTGATCCCTTGCTACTTGAGGCGAGCATAACACCCCGCACCAAGGCGATTATTCCGGTGCATCTTTATGGCATGCCGGCAGATATGAGCATAATAATGGAAACAGCAGCCAAGCATAAGCTGAAAGTATTGGAAGATGCAGCACAGGCTCATGGTGCAGAGTATAACGGCAGGAAATGTGGATGCCTTGGAGATGCTGCTGCCTTCAGCTTTTATCCGGGCAAGAATCTGGGAGCTTTTGGCGATGGTGGCGCAGTTACTACAGATGATGACGATTTAGCAGCCAAGATAAGAAGCTTGGCGAACTATGGTTCCCGGCAAAAGTATTACAACGAATTTAAAGGCTATAATTGCCGTCTGGATGAGCTTCAAGCTGCCATCTTAAGAGTCAAGCTGCCCCATCTTGATGAGCATAACTTAAGCCGCCACAATATTGCCACCGCATATTTAGGGCTTAGCAATGCACAAATATCCATGCCCTACCAGCAGCTAAGCCACAAAGATGAGTTGCACTATACTATGCCTGTTTCGGGAGCTATGGCAAAACCCTGCTGGCATCAGTTTATTATCAGAAACGATAAGAGGGACAAACTGCAAGCCATTCTAAAACAAGCAGGAATAAACACCATGATTCATTACCCTATACCGCCTCACCAGCAACAAGCCTATCAAGAGTTTTCCCATCACAGCTATCCTATAGCAGAAAGTATCGCCCAAACCTGCCTCAGTTTGCCCATGAATCCCTATTTAAGTGCAGACGAAATTGCTTATATAAGCAGAGTTTTGGAGCAGTCCTAAAGCTATGAACTTCAAGGCTTTCATACGTTTTATCGGAGTGGGCGGATTAATCACCTTGCTCTCCATGCTTCTGCTTTACGTTTGTTTGCAGGTATTTCACACCCCGCTACAGCTAACTTACGTGCTAACTTACCTGGTAACTGTGTTTCTTTCTTACACGCTTAATCGGCTATTCACCTTTCAAAGTACTTATTCTCACGGCACCATGTT
>JALNXT010000309.1 GCA_023230245.1 Candidatus Cloacimonadota bacterium | reverse complement strand
TTAAAGCGCAATACGGTGGTTACTCCCAGTTTAAGCTTTGGGATTAATCTAACTCAGAAGCAAAAAGTAACAGGAACCTTGCAAAAGCCGGAAATGCGGACGGATAACCAGATGCAGGGAATAGTAGCTGGTAATCTTGATGAACAGGCATTTGAAGATGGTGGCATAGTTTTGGGCGCTGGCCTGGCAACGAAATTGGGTGCTTATTTGGGGGATAATATCCAGGTTTTGTCTCCTATGTTCAGCGTGCCAACGGCTTTCGGGATGATTCCCAAAGTTCGCTATCTCAAGGTGTTAGCTATCTTTACAGCGGGGATGCCAGAATATGACCAAAACTACAGCTATATGCCCTTTGAGCAGGCAGCGTTCTTTGCTTCGGGCAACGATGCAGCGGATTACATAGAGATAAAAACCCCCTCTTTTAACCGTTCGCAACATTACCTGCAGCAGCTACGAGAGCTGTTTCCCAAATACCAGTTTGAAGATTGGAGCAGCTTCGATTCCAGCCTCTATGGGGCGATCAGGTTCGAGAAGTTTATCATGTTCGTAATCATGCTGTTTATGTTTATTATTGCCAGCTTTAACCTCACTGGAAACCTGCTTAAGCTAATCTCCCAAAAGAAGCGTGAACTCGGCTTGCTTAAGGCTTTGGGGTTATCAGATAGAAATTTGCGAAGTATGTTTATGATCCAATCGCTAATCCTGTGCAGCTTGGGGATCGTGCTTGGTTTGGGAATTGGCAGTATATTGCTTGCCATCCAGGCGAAATTTGGCGTTATACGCTTAGGGATGGGCGATTCTGGTGCTATAACCTTGCCCGTCAAAATGATGCTGCCAGACTATCTGCTGATCATGTTCGTGTCCTATTTTATAACGGTGCTAAGCGTATTAGTGCCTCTAAAACGCATTGCACAAATAAACGCAGTGGAGCTAATCAGACGAACTGCTTAGCTGCCTGATGTGGCTAACTGCTGTTGTTTCGATTATCCTTTAATTAAAGAGAGGTGAATAATGACCAGACAAGAAAGCTATCGTATCGTGATTGAAGCGGAAATCCGCTCGCAAATGTTGTATGAAGCCTTAGCAAAAAGCTTCCGCAGTGCCCATACAGATTTCGTATTCGACGAGCTGATCATACTGGAAAAAGCGCATGAAGAAAAAGTCCGCGCTGCCTTTAAAAAAGAGTTTCCCAACGAAGACTTTAAGCTGATGGAAAACCTTAAGCTTGATCTGTTGGGGATAGACCTCAGCGATCCCAAAAATTTGTTAGACTTCGCCATCAGCCGTGAAGAACTAGCCAATAGCATTTACCTTGATATGGCAAAAGAAAGCAAGGATGAAGGCATTAAAGCGATGATGCTGAAATTCGCCGATGAAGAGAATCAACATAAAGCCTTGTTATTGGCAGAAATACAACGCATCCAAGGTGCAATGAAATGGTATGATCCTTCCGAATTAGACGGCTTTATGGACGACTAAAGCAAGAGCTTAAATGCCCAGAAAAGACCAACAAACCCTGTTCGAAAGCGAAGAGATAAGCAATAAAACGGTTCCTCTGGCGGAGAAGCTGCGTCCCAACTCTTTGGAAGAACTGCGTGGACAAGCCAAGCTGATAGCAGATAACTCGCTGCTACACCAGATGATCGCCAGCGGAGATTACCATTCTTTTATCCTTTGGGGACCGCCGGGGACAGGGAAGACAACCATCGCGCGTATCATCGAGAAGGTAAGCGGATACCACTTTATCACCTTTTCGGCGGTGCTCTCCAGTATCAACGATGTGAAAGGCGTGATGAAGGATGCGGACTATATGCACCGCACCCAGAATACGCGGAGCATCCTGTTTATTGACGAGATTCATCGCTTTAACAAGTCTCAACAAGATGCCTTTCTGCCTTATGTGGAGAGCGGTGCCGTCATCTTAATTGGTGCTACTACCGAGAATCCTTCGTTTGAGGTTATCCCTGCGCTGCTATCACGTTGTCATGTATTCGTGCTTGAACACTTACAGGAAGAAGACCTGAAAGCCATACTGGAAAAGGGATTTGCCGAGCTGAAACTGGAAGCTGATGCAGATATTATCGGTTGGATGGCGCAAAACAGTGGGGGAGATGCAAGACGGGCATTAAATGAGCTGGAACTTATCCAAAGCTACCTCTTGCAAAACCCACATCCACCCGTTGCGGAGCTTGCTAAAACCCTTGCCAAGAAGACCATGTTTTACGATAAAAACAGGGAAGAGCATTACAACATTATCTCTGCTTTGCATAAGTCGCTAAGAGGTTCCGATCCACAAGCTGCGCTCTATTGGCTGGCACGGATGCTGGAAGCGGGGGAAGATCCACGCTATCTGGTGCGCAGGCTAATCCGTTTTGCCAGTGAAGATATCGGGCTTGCCGATCCCAATGCTTTGGTGCAAGCCATTGCTGCAAAAGATGCTCTGTTGTTTATAGGTATGCCCGAAGCGAGTAATGCATTGGCGCAGTTGGTGGTGTATCTTGCCACTGCCCCCAAAAGCAATAGTCTCTATACGGCATATAAAGCTGCGGCTGTAGATGCCGGGAAGACAAGCCATTACGGTGTCCCGCTGCATATCCGTAATGCTCCAACAAAGCTAATGAAAGAGCTTGATTATGGCAAAGATTACCACTATGATCACGATGCTGAAAACAGCTATCACTACCAGAATTACTTCCCTGAAAAGATGAAGGAAAAGACCTATTACACGCCGGGACAATTCGGCTTTGAGAAAGAGATTCAGAAACGCATTGAATGGTGGAAAAAGCTACGTAACAAACAGAGTGAGTAGTTGGGAATCTTGGAGCTCAAAGTGCCTTGCCTAACTATATAATTGCCTATATCTTAGCGGCATTTTGGACTTCAAGATGCATAGTTTGAAGTCCAATCCGCATTGCAACTGGGTGTAAAGCATAAAACAAGGAAAGGCGGCTTGAACTCCAAAAGATTTCATTCGAGATTCACTACTCCGCCATCTTTAACGTAAACGTGCTCCCCTTGTTCAGCTTGCTTAATACGCTAATCTGCATGCCCAGTTTATCGGCAAATTCCTTCGCTAGAATCAAGCCCAATCCGCTGCCTGATTCTTTATTGGTGCCGGGATAACGCAGGTCACTATCTATACGGAAGATCTTTACGATGTTGCGACGCGATATGCCAATACCCTTATCCTCTACTTCAAGGATTGTGTTGCCTCCAGTACAGGAGAGACGGAGGTTTACTTCGGAATTGGGATGAGAGTACTTTAT
>JALNXT010000308.1 GCA_023230245.1 Candidatus Cloacimonadota bacterium | reverse complement strand
CCTGACGGCTGATCTCCGCATCCAATAAACGGCTGCGTAGCACCTTCAAGGCTTTGGCTTTGTTCTTTATTTGGGATTTCTCGTCCTGGCAAGTAACCACTAACCCTGTAGGAATATGCGTGACGCGCACGGCTGAATCTGTGGTATTAACGCTTTGTCCGCCATTGCCAGAGCTGCGGTAAACATCGATGCGCAGGTCGTTATCATGAATATCTATATCTATATCTTCGGCTTCCGGAAGGACGGCTACGCTTACGGCAGAAGTATGTATCCTGCCTCCGGATTCGGTTACGGGTATGCGTTGCACGCGATGAACACCGCTCTCAAAACGCATTAAGCCATACACACCCTCTCCGTTAAGCTGCATAATTACCTCTTTGTAACCACCCAAACCTGTTTCGTTGGCGTCTATTAAGCTGAGCTTCCAGTGCTTGGATAGTGCGTAGTAGCTGTACATGCGGTAGAGATCGGCAACAAACAAAGCTGCCTCTTCCCCACCTGTACCAGCGCGGATTTCGATGATCGCGTTCTTGCTGTCGTTGGGGTCGCTAGGGATCAGCAAGTCCCGCATCTTTTGTTCCGCCGTGGCCAATTGAGCATCCAAACTGAGAGCTTCTTCCTTGATGAGCGCAGTCATCTCAGCATCGCTTTCGCTTTCCAGCAAAGCCTTCACTTCGGCGATATGCGTCTCCAGCAATTGATACTGCTTCCAAGCCTGATTGATCTCGCCCAATTCCTTGAATCGGCGCAAGCTATCCCGATACCTTTTAGCATCGGAAATAATCGCCGGATCGCTAATCAGTTCCTGTGTTTCGTACAGTTCTTTTTCCAGTTGGTTTAGTTTGTCGCGTGGTATCAAGCGATATCCTCTATAATTGTAACGTTGTATTCACTGATGTCCATGTCCAGAGCAGCCTTCATGGCAACGAGGGCAGTCTCCACCATACTATCGTCTGGCGGCTGAGTTGTGATACGCTGCAAAGCCATACCGGGAACTGTCATCATTTTCACCAGCGGGTGCTTCAGGTTCTTGCCGGAAAAGCGCAACACTTCATAGGAAACGCCCGATATAAATGGGATCAGAAGCATGTGATAGCCCAGGCGTAAGAACACCGGAACCGTCTTATGCAGGATAAAGGCAGAGACCAGCGTATCGACTATGGAAAAGATAAGTATGCCTATTAACAACACGAAAAACATGAAGCTGGTACCGCAACGGGGGTGAATAGTAGTCCACTCCTGTATCTTGCTAATCACCAGCGGGGTATCATGCTCGTAGGCGTTTACATTCTTGTGCTCGGCTCCATGGTAGCGAAACAGCCTCTTAACGTCCTTCATCAGCGAGATCAAGTAAATATATAGCACGAAGAACACAATGCGAATCCCACCGGCAAAGAGGTTAAAATAGAAATCCTGCTTGGAAAGATTCATCCAGTCCGATAGCTTGTATGGCAGTAAGCCAAAGAGTAGAAAAGCCAATCCAAAAGCAAAGACATAGCTGAGTATTTCTTCTATCTTAGTAGCAGCTTTGCTCTTTTTCTTGCTTATCTTGCCTTTCGCTTCGTCCTCGGCGATCAGATCAAGTTCGAAACGGTTCGCAGAGAAAGTGAGTGTTTTGATGCCAATGCTCATCATCTCGATAAGCGACACAAAGCCACGCACGATCGGAATCCCAAGCGCTTTGTGTTTTTTTGTGAGGCTTACGAAGGGCTGTTTAAGCAGTTCGATGCTGCCGTCTTTACGCCTGATAGCAGTTGCCAGGGCTTCGGGACCGCGCATCATCACGCCTTCTATTACTGCTTGCCCGCCTACGCTTATTTCTTTTTTATCGGTCATAATATTCCTATATCTTGCGTTCGAAACTCTTCATTTTCAGTTAAAAGAAAAACGCCATTGGCCGAGGCTAAAGCCCACGGTTTCAATGGCGTGAAAATATACGTGCTTTCTATTTTTCGGTGTCGGTATCGGTAGCAGGAACGCCGTATTTCTTGTTAAACTTCTCTACTCTACCGGCAGTATCGATAATCTTTTGCTTGCCAGTGTAGAAAGGATGGCAAACATTGCAGATATCAACATGCATGTTGCCTTTGGTGCTACGTGTTTCAAACACGCTGCCACAAGCACAGGTCACGGTGGCTATTTCGTATTTAGGATGTATTCCCTGTTTCATGTATCTATTGCTCCTTGTGTAAATTCACTTTAGTTTGGGACAATGAATCTGGATGGGGACTATATGTCAATAAAAAAAGCAAACAACAGCAGAACAAGCCAAATGCTCAGGTTAACTTATCCGGTAAATTCTCCTAGCTTCGCATTAAACCCCTTATTTTGGAGCAAATCTTGCAACACTAGCTCATTTAGAAGACGAATAATGGAGATATCATGAAGCACATAACGACGCTATGCTTAATCATATTGCTGATTAGCCCTCTGATGTTGGGAGCGGTTTTACCCACCTGTTACCATACATACGCGCAGATTACCACCATGCTGCAAGGCTTCGCCCAAGATTATCCCGATATTGCCAAGCTGCATATTATCGGCTATTCTCAACAAGAACAGATCCCCATCTACGCCATGCAAATCTCTGATAACATTGCTGTAAACGATGATGAGGATGAGCCTGCATTGCTATTTGTAGGGCAAGTGCATGCAGAGGAAGTTCTGGGTGTTGAAATCACGCTAAGCAATATTAACGAGATATTAAGCAGAAATGAGCAAGTTTCCTATAGAAAATGGATTAACCAGCTTGATTTATGGTTTATCCCCACTCTTAATCCCGAAGGACATAATGTGGTTACTTCCAATATGGATGTAACCTACCGCAAGAATAAAAGAGATAATAACCTAAATGGCATCTTCGATTACGGTACTTCCCAGCCCGGTTACGACATCGATGGAGTGGATATCAACCGAAACTTCGGTTTCAATTGGGTTCATGGAGATTCACTTATGCATCCGGAGGGAGAAGAGAAATACGATTATTACGCAGGGGAATCCCCGTTTAGCGAATCTGAAACCAGAGCAATCAAAGCCCTTTGTGACCAGAAGAAGTTCGTATATTCCATTGTATGGCATTCTTCCCGCACTGGCAAATTCTCTGAAAAGGTTTATTATTCATTCAATTGGAAAGAAGTGCGCCCCAGTCCCGATCTAAGCTTTGCCGCAAGTATCGGCACTGGAGTCGGCTCTCAGATACAAAAACAATCGGTTGCCGGAACCTATGATGTGTATCCCAACCTCAGCCGCAAGGGTGCTTTTCACGAT
>JALNXT010000307.1 GCA_023230245.1 Candidatus Cloacimonadota bacterium | reverse complement strand
CAGGCTAATGGCACAGATTATCAGAATGCCATAAGCGACACCAAGACATCCTATTCCAGCTATTTTGAAGAGACCTACCGTAATATGTTCCTTAACTTCGGCCAAGCCAAATACCCCAGCCTCGGCGAAGAAGGCAGTATCTTGGTAATAAAGCACAGTATGTTCGATGCCACCCTTCAGCCCTGGATAGATTGGAAACGTCAAATTGGTTTCAACGTAGAGGTGGTAGATGTTACTGTTGCTGGACCTACTGCTAATAACATCAAGACCTACATCCAGAACTATTACAATGCTCATGCTGACCTGATGTTTGTTCAGCTTGTGGGTGATGGTCCCCAGATACCGACTATAAGTGTTGGTGGCGGTGGAAGCGATCCATCTTTCTCTTTAGTTGCAGGCACAGACAGCTATCCCGATATCTATATCGGCAGGTTTTCTGCTTCCACAACAGCGGAATTACAGACTCAGATTCAACGCAGTGTATATTATGAACGCGACATTGCCATGGGTGCAAGCTACTTGGAAAAAGCCACTGGTATTGCTTCCAACGAAGGTGGTGGTAGCCAGGGTGATATGGGCGAAAGCGATGCAGTTCATATGAATTTAATCCGTACAGACTTGCTTGGCTACGGTTATCAAACTGTTGACCAGATTTACCAAGGCACTGGCGGCAATGCTGCGGGCATCACCACAAGTGTGAATCAGGGACGTGGTTTCATCAATTACGTTGGCCATGGTTCGGATACTTCCTGGGCATCGGTTACTTACACCAACAGCAATGTGAACAGTTTAATCAACAACAACATGCTTCCCTTCATCGTCTCAGTAGCATGTGTTAATGGTAACTTTGTTAGCCAAACCTGTTTTGCAGAGGCGTGGCTGCGTGCTACCAACAACAGCACAGGTGAACCAACGGGCGCTATCGCTTTTTATGGCTCCACTGTAAACCAAGGCTGGAATCCTCCTATGCGTGGACAGGACGAAGTAACCGACCTTCTAATTGCTGGTGCGAAACATAGAATTGGCAGCTTATTCTTTAATGGCTCATCCAAGATGATTGAAGCTTATGACACAAGTGGGATTAGCGAATTTAAAAACTGGACAATCTTCGGTGATGCTTCTCTCATGGTGCGCACCAAGAATCCTACTGCCATAACTGCCACATACAACCCAGTTATGTTGCTAGGAATGGCAAGCTTTACAATCCAAACAGAGCCTTTTGCCAGGGTTACCCTTGGCAATGCCGGTATCATCTATGGCAACGCAGTAGCCGATGCGGCTGGATCTGCCGTTCTTTCCATAAACCCAATCCCCACAGAACCGATGGATCTTACTTTAACCATTTTTGCTTTCAACAAGCAAACTCTCATCCAGACTATTCAAGTGGTTCCTAGTGACGGACCTTACCTGATGCTGGATAATCTCGTCTTTGGCGATACCATTCCAGAGTCTGGAGCGCTCGTCCAAATGAGTATGGAGCTTTCTAATATAGGAAGCGAAACAGCAAATGCGGTTAGCGTTACCTTGACTTCTACAGATGCTCATATTTCGATTCTTAATCCTGTGCTTGATATTGGAGATGTCCAAATATCCAGCCATATACCTTATGGTAGCTTCGATATTCAAATATCCACCTATGTTCCAGACCAGCACGAGGTTCCTCTTGTTTTCACAATCACCGATAATGCTGACCATTCTTTCCAGTATGAACGCAGTTTTGTGGTAAATGCTCCCGTCATTAGCTGGGGGAACTTAAGTATCGACGATAGCATAGGTAACAATAATGGCCGTGTTGATGCAGGCGAATCTGTCACCTTTACTATAAACATCAGCAACACAGGACATAGTACTGCGTCCACTATCACTTCAACCCTTATGGTTAATGGTGCAAATATTTTAATCGAGCCTATTATGCCGGATGCCAGCAACTTGTCAGCCGGTGAAATGGCAACCTTAATGTATCGAGTTACATTCAGCTCACAAACACCTGCTGGTGCCACAATACAGCTTACCATGATGAGTTTCTTTGGTGATTACATGAGTGTGAATACCTACTCCTTTGTGCTTGGACAAGATGCGGAGAACTTCGAATCTGGCTTAAGTACTTTACCTTGGAGCTTTACCGGCGGAAGCTGGACAACGTCCCAAACCAGCTACAATGGCACCCTGGCTGCCCAATCACCCCAGATATCCCATAGCACCAGTACATCTATGAGCATCACCAAGAATATCCTGCAACCCGGAAACATCACTTTCTGGAAGAAGGTATCCAGCGAAGCTTCATACGACAAACTGAGCTTCCATGTGAACGGCTTGATGATGGGTGAATGGAGCGGTAACAACGACAATTGGAGTCAGGTAAGTGTGCCCGTTACAGCAGGGAACAATGTCTTTATGTGGAAATATACCAAGGATGGTGGCGGTTCCGTTGGCAGCGATTGTGCATGGATAGATGACATTATTTTCCCCTCCGCCAATCAGGTTGCCGGTGTCCCTATCCTCTCTGTGAATAGCCAAACTCTTGAATTCCAGAATGTCGCAGTAGGCGAAACCCTAACTATGCCACTTACCATAAGCAACCTTGGTACAGTTGCCATGATGGGTACCATCGACAGCGCTGCACCATTCTTCCTTAGCACTGATATTCCCGAACCTCAGTTATCTCAGAATTATTACCTCCCTGCCGGGGAATCAATCACAGTTAATGTGAACTTCACTCCCTCTGCAATGATGCCCTATAACGGTGAACTGATCATCACTTCTGATGATCCAGAAACGCCGGTTGCAATTGTTATCCTCACCGGTACGGGCGGAACAGTTGCCAATAGCGATCTGGTTAGCCCCCTTCAAACTTCTCTGCTGGGCAACTACCCCAATCCCTTCAATCCCAGCACAACCATTCAATTCAGCTTGAAGGAAAAAAGCCAGGTTAATATGGATATCTACAATATCTCCGGACAGAAAGTACGTAGCTTGGTGAATAGCCTTATGCCCTCAGGAACCCATAACATTCATTGGAATGGACAGGATAACTCTGGCAAAGCCGTTTCCAGTGGCGTGTATTTCGTCAAAATGAACTCTGGTAAATACACCAGTACTAAGAAAATGATTCTTATGAAATAAGTTAACAGATTAACAGGTTATGTGGAAGCCCCGGACTTAGGTTCGGGGCTTTATTTTTGAACTTTACACATCACTTTGTCACTTGCCCTATCCAGTCCATAACTATCCGTTAACTATCCCGTATCGCGATATAGGATGGTTACGT
>JALNXT010000008.1 GCA_023230245.1 Candidatus Cloacimonadota bacterium | reverse complement strand
CAGCTTTGTATTTCAAAGTACTTTGTATTAAGTGACGAGGTTCTAAACTAAGAGCTTAACACGAAGGATAGGACAGCATGAAACACGCAAACAACATAAAGACTATTGCTGATTTTGATGCCGGGATACACAATCCTGCGCGATTGATGATTGTATATCTGCTTTCCAGAACCAAAAGCATGGATTATACCCAGCTTATGGGGCATACGGAGCTTACTTCTGGCAACATTACAACCCACCTTAACAAACTCGCACAGGCAGGCTATATAACCACCAAAAAGACCTTCCGCGGAAACAAGCCGAATACCTCTATCCGCATCACGGAAGCCGGCAGAAAAGCCTATCTGAATTGGGGAGAATCTGTATTAAAAGCCTTGCCCGAAGAAACCAAGCATGAGCTATGTGCCAAGCTGCTAAGTTCGTTAAACACAGTTAATGCTCCGCATGTTTCTTTTCGGGATGGCTACCCCTATTTGTATGCCGAACAAGCACACTATCGGCTGCATGGATATTATGGACGAGGGCTTTCGCTGCCCCCCAAGAACGAAGCATGCTTGTGGTAACATCAACTAAAATGATAACCAGAAACAAACAAAGGAGTTGCTATGATTGATAACCTTAAGAAAATTGCCAGTAAGATCGCTGCGGATTACTTTGACCTCCGCTACGAGACCAAGCGGGTAGAACAAGTGGTGATGAGCAAGAAAGAGATTCGCAATTGCGGAGCCAATCTTGGCGATGGCTATGTGTTACGAGTGCTAAAAAATGGTGGTTTTGCCACGGTTAGTTTTACTAAACCGGAGCAAGCAGAGATGGCAATAAAAAGGGCGATAGAGAATGCCGAAGTGCTGGCTGCCAACCGTAGCGAACCTAAAGCTCCAGCTCCTGCTCCCGTAGTAAATGCCACTATCAAAGCCAAACTGATTGAAGACCCGCGCCAGATTAGCTTAGCAGAAAAGCTTGCACTGGTTCGGCATTACTCCGACCTGCTATCAAAGCAACCCAAGATTGCCAATGTGGATGCGTATTATTACGATGTGTATCGCAATAAATACTTCCTAAACAGCGAAGGCAGCGAGATTAACGAAGAACTTATCACCACAAAGTTAGGCGCAGGCGTAGTAAGCCAAGAAGGCTCTATAACTCAGACCGTGCGCATGGCTTTTGGCGGCAGTAACGGATTTCAAAAGGTGCGAGGACGTGAAGCAGAAGCACTGGAACGAGCCAAGATCGCCGCAGACCTCTTGAGGGCAGAACCTGTAAACGCAGGAACTTACAAGATGATACTAAATCCCGGCATCGCAGGTGTTTTCACGCATGAAGCCTTTGGTCATTTCTCCGAGGCGGATATTGTGCGCGACTTACCCTCATTACGCGAAAAGATGACCATCGGTGCCAAACTGGGAACCGATATCCTGAACATTATCGACGATGCAACCATGGCAGATCAGCTTGGCTATTACCAATACGACGATGAAGGTGTGGCAGTCCGCAGAGTAAACCTGATGACGGGTGGCGTGCTAACGGGCAGACTGCACGACCGTTTTACCGCCAGCGAAATGAACGAAGCCATCAGTGGACATGCCATAGCTGAAGACTTCCGTTATGCACCGATTGTGCGCATGGGGAATATCTTCATCCAGCCCGGTAGCCACAGCTTTGAAGAACTACTGGCAGCACTGGGTGATGGGCTTTATATCTGCGATGCTATGGGCGGACAAACCTCTGGCGAGAACTTCACCTTTGGCGCAAACTACGGCTATATCGTAAAAAACGGCAAGCTTTGCGGCATGATTCGCGATATTAACATCGTGGGTAACCTCTACAGCACTCTGAACAGCGTTGCCATGATAGGTAGCGACTTTATTTTGGACGAAGCGGGTGGCTGTGGAAAAGGACAGACCAATATCCGCTCATGTCTGGGAGGACCGCACGTGCTGTTCAATAACCTAACCGTGGGAGGTAAATAATGGAAAGGCTACTAAAACTCGCCACTCAGGCTGCCGACCAAGCTGAAGTGTTTTACAGCAACGATAGCAGTGATGACCTTAGTTTTACCGATAGCAAGCTGGAAAAAGCCGACACCTCAATCAGCTCTGGCATTGCTCTACGGGTGATAAAAGATGGCAAAATAGGGTTGGCACACACACGTAACCTTTTGGATAGAGAAGCACTGGTAAAACAAGCACTGCTAAGTGCCAAAGATGGTATGGAAGTGGGCTTTAGCTTCCCCTTAACCACAAACTTACCCAAGCTGAATACCTACAATCCCGCCATAGAAAACCTTAGCAAAAAGGACTTGGTGGAAGAAGGCAAGCGCATGCTCACTTATATTAAAGAAAAGACTGGCGGACAAGTTAACGCCGGCTTTGGCTATTCCATATCCGAAGGTGGCATCATGAACAGTGCCGGCACCTGTCTATCTCAAAAAGATAGCTATTACTGGGTGTATGCCATGCTGGTATTCCCCGGTACAGGCTCTGGCTTATTCAAGGTTAGTTCTTCAAATGGCTACAAAACCCTCAACAAAGAAGAACTGGATGAAATGATAGAACTGTTCCTCCTTAGCCGAACTGAGGTAGTGCCCGAAACCAAGAAGATGCCGGTTATCTTTGCCGAATCATCACACTTCGCACTGCTTTCCCGCTTCTTTGCGGCTGCCTCTCCGGCAAACTTCTACAACAAGGTATCCCCTCTGTTAAACCGTATTGGGGAACAAATAGTATCGCCTAAGCTAAACCTCTGGCAAGATCCATTTGATCCGGAGTTTGTGTCCAGCACCGCCTTCGATACCGAAGGAAGCCCCACCCAAAAGCTAAGCTTTATCGATAAGGGGATATTTAGAGCCATACCAACCGACCTGAACTATGCCAATAAGCTGGGCTTAGCTCCCACCGGAAACGGCTTGCGCAATAGCATAGAAGCCAGCCCCTCTCCCCAAGCCTTCAATATCTGCATGGGCACAGGCGATAAATCCCTAAAGGAAATGATCGCCAGTATAGATAAAGGCATCATCGTGCAATCCCTGATGGGAGCGCACTCCGGCAACATTCTAAACGGGGAGTATTCGGTTGGTGTGTCCAGCGGTTTCTACATAGAAAACGGCGTTATCACGGGAAGAGTGAAGGACTGCATGATAAGCGGTAATGCCTATGAAACCCTGATGAATGTAAGCGAGATAGAAAACAAGTGCAATAAATCCGGCTCCAGCAAACTACCCTCCATCCTGTGTGATGGCGTTAGTGTAGCCGGTAAATAAACACCCTCACGAACCCTCCTTATAAACCAAAGCTTCGCTGCAAATGTTTATACAGCTTGCAGCGAAGTCTGCTTTTTAAAGCTATGTAATTATCCGTAGCGGTAGCCCTGAAAAAGTAATGTTGACAAGATACTGGCATCTCCTTACCCTGACACAATGTGTGCTTGGCATGCTTTTTTTTTAATGAAATATCCTTTTATGAGGTATGACGGTATGTATGAAGAACCCTTATCAGAATTAAGTTATCTTGAGATGCTTGCAGAAAGCAATCCTCCCGCTTTGTTAGAAGATTTTGAGGGTTTATGGGAGAAACATCTGGGTAAACAGGCTCGAAGCATGCTTTTATTCTATAAATGTATGGCATTAGTTACGATGTCCCGTCTTGAAGAGGCAGAAAGCTTAGGCTTGGAACTGTTGGCAAAAGCAATTGAAAACGAAGATTATGCCACAGTAGCAAGAGCGAACATAATATTAAGCAAGTGCTACCGCTCTAAAGAAAGCAAAGAAGATGAAAAGTCCTATCTGGATATGGCGTTTGCGGCTGCTAAGAAAACACAGGACGGGGATTTGTTAGCCTTGGTATTGTGCCATATAGGCTTATATTACCAGCTTCGCAAGCAGATGCCCAAGACCATTGATGCCTTCCAAAAAGCAGAGAAGCAACTAAGCAAAGATTCCAATATGAATCTGAGAATAAAAGTACTTATGGATTATGGCTCTGCATATTACCACTTTCTTCAGCATGATAAAGCCCTGCCATTCTTAAGTGAAGCTCTCAAACTGAACAGCGGGACAGACAATGTCGGCAGACAATTACTTATCCTAAACAACCTCTCTACGCTCTATATGATGATGGATAAGCATGAAGATGCCTTTAATATGCTTGCTTCCGGTTTGCTAATCTGCGAGCAGCATGATATTCCACCGCGTAAAGTATCTTTTTTGTTTAGCTTAGGTGTTTTGCAGATGAGGCAAGACAAGCATGAGGAAGCCCTTAAGTATTTCAAAGAATGCCAAGCTTTTAGCGATAAAATTGGGTTCAACGACCCTAAGTACCTTTACGAGCTGAATAGTAATATGGCTGGATGCTACCGTTTTTTAGGGCAGGCTGAGCTTGCTTTGGAATGCATGGATAAAGCTGCTGAAATTGCCGAAGCTGCGGACGAAATACAGATGAAACTTAGTGTGGATGTGAACCGTGCCAGTCTGATGATTGCTATGGGCATGCTTGCAGAAGGCAGAAAGCTTTTGGACAAAGCAAAGAAATATACCTCAAAACACAAACTGTTCGATATGCGTATTGTGATAGAGATGAATTATGCCCGTTCTTACGAAGCAAGTGGGGATTATCCCAATGCCATCAAGCACTTTACAGAGCTATCCAATATCCAATCAGAATACCATAGCTACGTTTTGGCACAGCAAAGTGAAGAGTTTGATATTCAAATAAAAACCCTGATGGAAGATTATGATAGTGTTCGGGAACAATACCGCAACCTTGCACAGGAAGTTCAGAGCAATTTGGCAATTAAGTTTATTGGCAATAGTTATGTCCACGGCAAGCTTATTGAATCCGCTTTATTGGCGGCACAGCACCCTTCCGCAAGCGTGCTAATCTTAGGAGAATCCGGCACTGGCAAGGATGTGCTTGCCCAATTGATTCATTACAATAGTGCGCGTAAGGGTTCGCCTTTTGTGGCGGTGAACATGGCTTCGGTATCTGCCAGCCTGCTTGAAAGCGAGTTTTTTGGGCATAAACGCGGCTCCTTTACCGGTGCCATCAATGATACCAAGGGCTTGTTTCTGGAGGCAAACCGAGGTACTCTGTTTCTGGACGAAATATCCGATATGCCATTTAACCTGCAAGCAAAGCTGCTAAGAGTTCTGGAATCACGCAAGCTAACCCCGGTAGGCAGCTCTACCGAAGTGCCTTTTGACACCAGAATAATAAGCTCTACAAATCGTAATATCATGGATATGATAGCCAATGATGGCTTCCGCTTGGATTTGTATCATCGCCTTAATACCATAGAAATCTACATCCCCCCTTTGCGAGAAAGGAAAGAGGATATTGAAGCACTGACTTTTTATTATGCCGATAAACTTGCCAAAGAAATGAAGCTTCCTTCTCCCAGAATAGAGCGCTCCTTTGTAGACCGCTTGAAAGAATACCGCTTTCCTGGCAATGTACGAGAGCTTAGAAACATGATCGAAAGATTACTTATCATGCAAAAAACGCGGAGTTGGTCTGCCGATATATTAAGCTCATTACCAACCTTGAATAAGGAAATTGAAGATAAACCGTACTCTGGCATGAAAGCAAAAAAACAACAAGTGGAACGTTCCGAGATAATCGGAGCACTGCAATCCTGCCAAGGGAAACAAAAGGATGCGGCAAAAGTGCTTGGTATATCAGAAAGCACTTTAACCCGCAGAATTGAGGCTTTTAATCTGGAAATATATACTCGTAAGGGCAAGTAAACAACTACAGATACAGTAAGTGTGGAATCGATTTGTCTGATACGACTTTACACTTAACTATATCTATTTTAGGCAAATGGACTACCCCGACAGTAACTTTGGAGCTTGTCCCTCGATCAAGCCGAGGGCAGGTTCTGCACTACATTGGCAATAGTCCCGCCATCTATCGCTATAGTCCTTAACGCCTGAGAAGATAGAGACGAGGATAAGCTTGTTTTGGCGTTAACGACTCCAGGACTCAGTAATCCCACAATCGATAATATCAGCCCCACTAATCCACCCTCATTAAGCGATAAGTCTCCTCATCTTTCACTTAGCCATATATTTCATTATTGAAATTTCACACTCCGCTATTTCAGACCTGAAACTGCAATATCTAAGATAAGCGTGTTTTACCAATTCTCTAAGCATCTGATATATATACATCTAAACATTCTTAAACCCTTTCGACTATTTGGCACAGCTTGTGCGTTACTTATCACTTATGAAGAATGAAAGTTATACATCTGATGATCCTGCCCTTTGTTTGAGTGAGGTATTTGAAAAGGTTAATATGCCTGACGGGGGAGGATTCATTGGTTTTACCCTATATCTTTCAAAGACAGATTTTAAGAATCACATTGAGTATTTTACAAATACAGACAAAGCAGCCGTAATACAGAGGGTGAAAAACTTGCATGCTCAATACTTAGCCCTATGTAAGCCCAGAGTTTTGGATGGCGAACTCTCGCCAGAAGATGACTAATATGCAATATGCATCATTTATAAACCTAATATACCTAAACAAGGAGTTATACTTATGAAACACAGTACACTTATCATTGTTTGCCTGACCCTGATGTTGGGCATGTTCACCGGAATTTATGCCCAAGCGTTAAGCGGTGAGAAGACCATCGGTGCAGGTGGCACTTACACTACATTTACGGCTGCCGTAAATGCCCTGAACACCAATGGCGTGGGCAGCGGCGGTGTAACTTTTAATGTTCTTGCAGGTTCGGTTTTTAGCGAAAACATACCAATCATAACTGCCACAGGAACGGTAGATAACCCCATTATATTCCAAAAATCGGGAGAAGGCAACAACCCCAGAATAGTTCCTTCTGGTACTACAAGTTCTATTGATGCTGGGATAAATTTACGTGGTGGCGATTATTTTACCTTCGATGGGATTGATATCAATTCCTCTGCCTCAGCTGCTGTTGAAGTTGGTTTCTTAATTCGTAATGTCAGTGCTACTAATGGGGCACAGTACAACACTATTAAAAATACGAATATTACCATGAGGCGAGATGCGACCGTCTCAGGATATTTATCCGCTGGAATATATCAAACAAGCCAAACCTATTTTAGTGGATATACCCCTACCAATGCCAGCGGGGCTAACAGCAATAATAAGTATTATAATCTAAATATCCAGAACGCTTGCTCCGGAGTAGTGATATATGGCTACAACACTTCTGCCTCTGGATGGGCGCTGGGAGATATAGGATGCGAGATTGGCACTACAGATGACACAATCCGCAATACCATCAACAATATCGGTAACTCCAATCAATCCTATGGTGGTGGCTATGGAGTTTATACTTTGAATACGGAAAACTTCAAGCTATTTAACACTGATGTAACTAATGTAACTTCACTTGGTCAAGTTTGGGGTGTTTATATACGCGATCCGATCGGAATGAACCAGGTTTCTCACAATAAAGTGATGGGTGTGTATAATAGTAGTAGTAGCTCTTTGGTGGTATCTACAGGAATACTAATTGATAACAACCAGCAAATGAGCTTTAACGTCAAAGTTTACAACAATGCCGTTTCCGATATCCGCGGCTACAATACCACCTCTTACGGTGCTATTTCGGATATCAAGCTGGTTGGCATGCAATTGGGATCAGCTTCCAACTGGGGACATTATTGCGAAGTTTACAACAACACCGTAAGCATCGGGCAGGGAGTATCGGAAAAATATTCCAGTACGGCAGTAATAATCGGGGCTCAATGTAATTATTTATATAATAACATCTTTGCTAACTTCGCCAATACACCCGTTACTCCCTCACTCCACTTTGCGATTGTTGGCTATAACTTTGTAGT
Source organism: Candidatus Cloacimonadota bacterium (assembly GCA_023230245.1). Taxonomy (GTDB): domain Bacteria; phylum Cloacimonadota; class Cloacimonadia; order Cloacimonadales; family Cloacimonadaceae; genus Cloacimonas. Next base: position 6,826 of record JALNXT010000008.1, on the reverse strand, counting down.
AGCTCAATACGGTGCTGATGCCAATGTGTACTATAGCAAACCGGATAACAATCTTAATGGCTATGAAGGTGCAAGAATGGGCAGGTTGCCCAATGCAAATGGCACTTGGGATATTTACGATATAGCGGGATGGCGCAATCAGATTGTCAATAACAATGATGACAATTCGGTGCAGACAAACCCTCATTTTGCCAATGCTAACAGCGATTTGCGTAGCTCTTCCAATTATATTATAGACCTGCCGGGCTACACTTATCCTGCATACGTAACAGACGATTTCAACCACACTCCGCGTCCTGCGGGTTCCTTTGCCGGTGCCTATCCCTGCACACCCTATAACGATAGCAGCACAATAACGGCTCCTGTTACCCCAATACCTGCCGGAGGAGTAAGCTCTGAGGCAAATTCTGCCGTTGAAGCAGTGGATGTGTTTAGCTTCCTGGTTTCGGATATTGGTACAGACGGACAGGATACTAAGATAACTACAATAAAGATTCTAAACGCCAATCCCGCAGGTGGTGCAGACTGGTCTAAAGTGATACTGGGTGCCAGGCTGAAAGTAAATGGCTCGTACATCGATGTGGGCACACCGTCCATAAAAGTCTCGTATATCTTGTTTACCTTACCCGCAAGCCTGATTATTAGCTCAGAATCCAGCGCAACCCTCACCCTGGCTATATATCTGACAAGCGCAAATGAGGTAGTCGATAGACAAAAGCTACAATTCAAGATTAGCAGAACCAACTACCTTTGGTTTACCGAGTCCTGGGGCTCTCGTATAACAGATGACCTGGGTGCGGATGTGGTATCCAGCCTGATGCATGTGGAAGTAACAGCTACTGAATATAAGTTCACCTCTCTTCCTGCTTCTACAGTCAACATGTTGCAACCTTTTTCTTTAGCTGTAGAAGCCACAGATAAATGGCTTCACAAAGACCTGGACTTTGTAGCAAACGTTACTGTTAGCCTAAACACAGGTAGCGGCACTCTCACCGGCTTTGGTCACGTTCTAACCTGGCCTTGTACAAATGGCGCGGTTAACTTCTCAATGTACTACAACCGGGCGGAAACGATAACCTTGAAGATTAGCGGAAGTTTGCCGGATTTAATCAGCAATTCAATTACCTTGATTGGCTACTCCGAGATTACCACCTTCACAGGAGCTTCCGGTACAGGCACACTTACCTACCCTGTGCTGCATGATACTGGATATGGACGCAGTGTCGCTTTATACAATTCCTCCGAAATAGGCGGCAGCACTTTGATAGAATCCATATCCTGGAGCTTGGCATCTGTCTCCTATATAAACACCCCGATAAAGATATACATGAAAACGTCATTTAGCACCCTCTCCGGTGCCAGCTCTTGGCAATCGCTTATCAGCGGAGCAACGCTGGTTTATACTGGTAACTTCCAGCAATTCAGTACCGGCTGGAAGAATATCATGCTGAATACTAACTTCAACTATCTCACGACAAATGGCTACCTGATGGTAATGGTGGAATCAGATTATGGCAGCACCGGCTATTCTCCCACTTATACCTTTAACTGCCATAATACCACTTCGTCAATATGGCACGCCGGAGGCAAGGGCAGCGGCACCTTCCCCAATCCCTTTATTCCCACGAACACCATTCTGCGCCCCAATATCCGCATTCACTATGCCACGGCTGCGGGATACTCCTCATCTACCACAGTGCAGAACACCGCAAGTATTGCTCCCGGTGCAGTGAATCAGGATATTATTCAGGTAGCGGTAACTTCTGCCGGAAGCCTGAATCCTGTAAGCTTGAGTTCTCTTACCTTCAATACCACCGGTACCACTAATGTAGCTAATATTGTAAATGCCAAAGTGTTCTACACCGGTACTTCTGCGGTATTTGCCACTACCACTCAGTTTGGTGCCACAGTTACCAATGTGGGTGCAAAAGGAAGCTTCAGTGTTACGGGAACTCAAACACTTCCCCTGGGAACCAGCTACTACTGGCTTGCCTACGATGTGGCAGCCAGTTCTGCTGTGGGTAACGCCTTTGACGCTCAGTGTACCACTGTTCGCGTTGCAAGTGTGGATTACACCCCCACAATAACCAATCCCGGAGGTAGCAGGATAGTAACAGGTAAGAAGATAAGCTCTGTAAATGTGTACACCACTGATCCCTATACTACATCAGTAGCCAGCGGAGCCAGCAACCTGAATATGTTGTACATGAGAGTATATGTTGAATCTGCTTCCGATGCTTCGGCACGGGCAACACTTCCCTTAAACAGCATCAGTTTCACCAGCAAGAATACCAACGACGCAGATGTTTCCGGTGTTAAGCTATACAGAAGCTCCAGCAACAACAACACCGATGTAAGCAACCAATTGGGGACATCTCAGCTCTTTGTGAACGGGACGGCAGTGCTGAATAACCTGGCTTACGATTTGCCGCTTGGTTACACCTATCTATTCATGAAGTATGATGTAAGCGGTTCGGCAGCTCCGGGCAATATCCTGGATGCCAAGATACTGGCGAATGCTATCGTAGTGGGCACAGATACTTATCCTGCAACCGTTCAAGACCCCGGTGGTCAATACACAATAGTAAACTATAACTATGGCGGCGGATATGCCGCACAGGGTGGATACTACTTTGCCAATACCCTGGCTGTTGAAGCCCCTACTAAGCCTACCTTTAACTGGATTGATATCAGTGCCACCGGCACCAATGCCTACCCGGATATGAGTAATGACAATGGTTTTGCCCCAAATAATGATACCGGCTACGACATCGGCTTCAGCTTCCCCTATTTTGGTGCAAGCTACACCAAGTTCTGGATAATGGCGGATGGCGGCATCGGCTTTATCAAACCGATTCTTCCTTATGGTCAGTTTAGTCAGCCCCAGGCGGCAGCTCTGGTTTATTATGGTGATTTCCATCCCGCCAGCCCGAATTATCCTAAAACTATTCTCTACAAGAAGGTTGGCACCGAACTTGTGGTTACTTTCCTGAAATGTCAACCCGCCACAGGTGCCACCGCCGATACCTATATTACGGCGCAGATAGTCCTCTTCCCCAATGGTAAGATTAAGATGCAGTATCTGGAAAAAGGCTCTGCTTCAACAGGTACTGATGCTACTGTATATATAGCTAACCAAACAGGTACAGCAACCTATAACTATCGTTACAGCAATCAGCTGGGTCCCATCTTTGGGGATAATCCCATTGCCGTGGCTTTTGGGCAAAATGCCTATATGCTTAGCGATACTCCCGCTGCAAACGATCTGCCTATACCTGCAAGTGGGACTCCCACCATTACCTTCCCCAATACCGGGGCAACGGTTGCCTTCACCACCAGCACTACCGCCACCAATCTAACTGCAATTAGGGTTAATACCAATCCCGGTGGAACACCTCCAGCCGGTGTGCTTGGCATAGCCAATCGGCATTGGACAATAAACTCTACTGCAACATCTGGTTTGGGGCAATACAACCTTACCTTAAACCTGATGGGAACCCCCAATGTAACAGATGTATCAGTGATAAAGCTGCTGAAAAGAGAGCATGTAACTGCCGCCTGGAGCGATATGGGGACACCAGTGTCGTATGACAATGTGCTTAAAACTGCCACATGGTCTATAAACAATGGTTTCTCTGATTTTGGCATAGGCTTGGATGAAGACAACCCCTTGCCAGTTACACTCTCCAGTTTTACGGCAGTCCTTACTGCGGAGCTACTTGTAACCATAGCTTGGGTAGCAGAATCCGAGACCAACCATGCAGGATATAATCTGCTACGAGCTACCGAGGCAGACCTATCGCAAGCCATCCAGTTAAACTCTGCTGTTATCGCCGATGGCAACCATCAAGGCTCCCAAGTGAACTATGTATTCACAGATAACGAAGTAATTTGCAATGAAACCTATCACTACTGGTTGGAAAGCGTTAGCTTGGATAACCACAGTGAATATTATGGACCCCTCTCAGTAACATTGGGGAATGGCACTACAGATCCAGAAACCCCGGTTATCCCCCTAACCACCAAACTCTTAGATGCCTTCCCCAATCCCTTTAATCCCAATACTAACTTGAGATACTCTGTCACCGAATCTGGCAATGTACGCCTTGATATCTACAACCTGAAAGGACAAAGGATTATTAGCTTCAACAAGCACCATGACCAAGCGGGACATTACCAAATAGCTTGGGATGGCCGTGACGAAGCTGGTAACTTGGTAGCCACAGGTGTGTATTTCTATCGTATGACCTGTGGTAAATATTCTGCATCCAAGAAGATGGTTATGGCAAAATAAGCAAACCACTATTTCCTCCCCGAACCTACTCAACCATCCCAAAGGGCGAACCGAAAGGCTCGCCCTTTCTTTTAAAAACAACCCTAATCTCTCTTTGTGTATATTTTGCTTTACAGATATTGTAACCCTGCTTTGGTGGTTTTGGGAGAAATATTATGCTTTCAGAATACAGTAAAAGCAAACAGCAGCAAACACATGCTTTTCGTAATGTGCAGAAACTTGTGTCCACAAGCGTAAGCACCAGAATCCCCCACACCAGCCTCGCTAAAGACATTACCAATAGCGTTTTGCTTAGCTTTATCAAAGAAGATGCCGAGGTTGCGAATCTACAATCCTGGGTTGATATTAAAGTTAATCAATGCACCGAAAGCCATATTTCCGACCTTTGGCAATATTGCTATTCCTATGCCCTGATGCTGCTTAAAAACGAGGACAGCGCACAGGATATTAGCCAAACCGTGATGATCTCCCTAATCCAATCCCGTCAGCCTGTAGAATACGTAAAAGCTTGGCTGAAAGGGGCAGTAAATAATCAAGCAATGCTGCATCTTAAGCTGCATAAACGGGATAGTGCCCTCTATTCGAGAATGGAAAACGAATTCCTCAGCGTTCTAGAAACAGTGCCCAATACCGATTCCGAAATCGAATCCCAGCTTAACGATAAAGAAATAAGAAAACTACTGTCCAAAGAAGAATACAAAGTATTCGCCGAACTTAAAGAATACCCCTCTGTGAAAGCTTATTCTCATGCTTTGGGTATCAGTTATAATCAAGCTCGCAAGATAAAACATAGGCTGTACACAAATTTAAAAGCCTATTATTTAAAGAAACAAGGATGGGCTGACACACCAGATATATTAGACTGTCGCCAATTGGAAAACATCAAACGCTTTTTTGACACTTTACTTGATCATGCTTTATCGGGAGACTTTTCCCGGGTGTTTCACTACGCAGACAAAACTATGCTGCCAGCCATGCAAAGTAGCTTTGAAGGCTTTTCAGAAGTTACCGATTGGGGTATCAGTATGAATGATGATGGCAGTTTCGAGGTATATTTATTTGATTTAACCACCGAAGAAAAACCCATTACGATAAATATGACGATCACTCTGAATAAGGCTAATTACATAAAAGTTATAAGTTGCTCCAATCTTTCGCTGATGACTATAATATCTGAGGACATTATAGGACCAATCCCACTCGAAAAAGGGCGTTGTACACTCACTTTAGAACAAATCAAAACCTACTTGTAAAAAAATATCCCCCTATTTTACAATAAGATACAGAGATTCTGCGGAACACTTCTTCAAAATCGGAACTAATCTAAAAAGGAGTTCCGATAAAATGAAAAAATTACTGATGCTCTCCCTGCTTATGCAGCTGTTAATTGCTCCCATTGCAATCTTCGCTGAATCTCAGGATATCTCAAAACCTCAGAACCTACCCACATATTCAGGTGATCTCAATGATCCTGAAATTAAAGCGGTTAACAGCGGTCCCGGATACGTAGTAGTTTACTATAAGGGTAAATACTATATCGTTTACAAATAATCAAATTATTGAGGGAAACATGAAACAACAATATACATCTTGCGAGAATTACGAAGAACCTTCCATGTCTGAACTAATGGACGGACAACTCATCGCACGATATCTCAACGCGGACATCAACAGTGAAAGCTATGCCCGTGCCAAACGTGAGTTGGAAGCACGCCGTTACCATCTGGAACAAATAGTCCTGCAAATGAGACAAAAAGAAACATAAACACTTAAAACTACAAATCAAGACTTTGAAGCCAGGATTTGCATTGACAGCCAGATGCTGCCCTAAAAAAGTAGCGGATACTATTAACACCATGGAAGAGAGGCTGATGAAGCGTATATTAATGGTTGCCATCAACAGCAGTTGGAGCCAATCCAATCTGGCGCTGTACTACCTGCGAGAGATTATCCGCGATCTGCCGTATCAGGTGGAACTGGGTGATTTCACCTTAAAAGACCACTTAGCTGATGTATTGCACGCTTTATACACCACCAAAGCTGATGTGTTTTGCTTTTCTGCCTATATCTGGAACCGTGAATACCTTTGTAAACTAATTCCGGAGCTGCAAAAACTGTTGCCCAATGCCATTATCGTAATCGGTGGACCAGAAGCAGCTAACACCAATATAACTCCCAATAGTAATCAGATCTTGATAACAGGCAGTGGCGAAGCGGCTTTTCGGGAGCTTGCCAAGAATGGCTTCACCAAGCTTGTAGATTGCCAAGCCATCGCCCTGAGAGACATCCCTTTCCCCTATCATCCAGAGGATTTAAACACCCTGCAAGGCAAGCTGATCTATTACGAAAGCTATCGTGGCTGCCCCTATGGTTGCGTATATTGCCTTTCCGCTACAGACCGGCGCTGTGAACTGCGTTTCGATCCCGAAAGTGATAGTGACATGGCTAAACTGGAAACTGAACTTAACGCTCTAATTGCTCTACAGCCCAAAACACTAAAGTTTATTGACCGCAGCTTTAATATCTCTCCCA
>JALNXT010000305.1 GCA_023230245.1 Candidatus Cloacimonadota bacterium | reverse complement strand
TCACCACGGTTGGCTCATCAAAGAGCCTGATAGCCCGAAGCGATGCATCGATATCCACAATGTTATTGAAGGAAAGCTCCATTCCGTGCAACAAGTCCCAACCCTTACTGTTAGCATAGAAACCGGCTTTTTGGTGAGGGTTTTCACCGTAGCGGAGGGGCGAGACCAGTTTACACGTTACATCCAAAGTCGCAGGAATCACGTTGCTATTGCATTCTTGCTGGAAGTAATCAGCTATCTCCGCATCGTAAGCGCTTACAAGTGCAAAAGCCTTCTGGGCAAGATAGCTGCTCCACTGTTCCGGCAGTTGCTTTGCTTGCTCTAAATGTGTTAACGTGGCTTGATAATCATCTGGATCAACTAGCACACATACATTAGCATAGTTCTTTGCCGCGGCGCGTATCAGGCAAGGCCCGCCAATATCTATGTTCTCTATGATGTCTTCATGCGTAGCGCTCGCTCTTTGTCTTGTCTCAGCAAAGGGATACAGGTTTACCACCACAATATCAATGCGATCTATGCCATGTTCTTCCAAAGTCATCATGTGATCTGGGACAGAGCGATTTGCCAGTATGCCGCCATGGATCTTGGGATGCAGAGTTTTAACCCGTCCATCCAGTATTTCCGGGAAGCCAGTAACATCTGAAACCTGAACCACGCTTTTACAATACTTCATCAGGTGTTTTGCCGTGTTGGAAGTGGAGAGAATAGTATAGCCAATGTTTTCCAGTTGCATAGCAAGGGTTTCAATCCCCTTTTTATCGCTGACACTAATTAGCGCAAACTTTCTCATGTATCGCTTTCCTCCTCTATGGCTGCCACGAGTTTCGTGATTTCCTTTTTTGTGATAACGCCTTCTAAACGTTCATTCAGTTTCTGGTTGGAAAACATCTCCAGGGTAACCCGTACAACTCTTTGCGGTTCTTTACGCAGCAGTTCTCCGTTCACGGGTGTGTCAATAACACTAACAAGGACAATTCCTCCCAGGATAATCACCCAGTTTACATAAATCCAAAGCAGGAATATCGGCAGTGCAGCCATCACTCCGTATATAGCTTGCATACTGGTTAGGTTGTAGATGTAGAAATCGAAAAAGGTCTTTGCCAGTACCCAGATCACCGTTGTCCAAAACGCACCTCGAAACAGCGATGACCTTTTTATGCGCACGGAGGGTAGCAGCATATAGAGGAACATCAATCCCAAAAACTGCAAAACAAATGGTACAATCACCAGCAGCCAGCGCAGCAAGGGAACCCTTAACAACATGGAGATCAGAGGTATGGAAGAGCTGGAAAACAACACAATCATAATAACAAAGCCGAATACAATCGTGCCAAAGAACTTCACTACCTGAGTTAACAAATCCTGCTTCACATTTAGCTGCATGCTAAGTATGCGATCGAAAGTATCGCGTATCACTCTGAACAAAGAATAAGACGACACCAGCAAGATCACGAAGTTAAAGATATTAAAGCCGATCATGCGTCGCACCAGCATCTCGTCCACAAACTTCATAATGGCATCCGCAGAACCGGGAATAAAGTTCTTGGCTACGATTACTCTAAATTTCTCACTCAGGTTTAGAAATGGTAAATCGGGGATAATCAGCACCAGAAAAGTAACGAAGGGCACAAAACCTAACAGCGTGATATAGGTTAAACTGCCGGATTCTTTCATCACCCGTTCCGATGATATTCTGCCTAAAAACCTCCTGATAAACACATTAGCTTCTCTGAACAAGCGTTTGCGTTTTTCAGGTATGGTAAGAGATAGATATACCTTGCGAGCATCATTAATGGCAATGCGCAAATAAGACGTTAGCCACATAAAGATGCCATGCAAAGCGCTGCTTCCGTTTTTCTGTTTGCCCATTATTCCTCCCTCAATGCGATCACTGGGTCTAATTTAGAGGCTCTTACCGCCGGTAATACTCCAAAAATTAACCCTACCCCGACTGAAACACTCAGGGCAGCCCAAATCATCTGTAAAGATGCTACAACGCTTATCTCCAGGAACTTTCCTACCTGACCGAGGATGGCGTAACCCAACAAAATGCCGAGGATGCCACCCATAGAGGTGATCAACACGGTTTGGACAAGGAATTGCAAGAATATATCTCTGCCTCTGGCACCTATGGCAAGGCGCACTCCAATCTCACGGGTTCGTTCCTTGATAGCGGCAAGCATGATGTTCATAATCACAATTCCACCCACAAGCAGCGATATAACGGCTATCATCACAAAGATCACCCCGAATATCATAGTATTCTTGCTCTGCGCTTCCATCTGCTCTTTGGCGGAATTAACGCTAAACACGCGCTTTCCCTGTTTCAGGTTAAGCACGATGTTCTCTACTTTTTTACGCAACACAGTTGCTGCAGCGGGGTTTGCAGCTCTGATATCCAGATTATCGATAGTGCTTCCGGGTGATATCTTGTTTAGCATGGTGGAGAGGGGAATAAAGCTGCGCTGGTTAAGGTATTCCAGATAGTTATCGCTAAACGCTGAACCTCCGCCCATAGGCTTCATGTATCTGCGCTTCATCACACCCACAATCAGCACTTTCTGTCCTGATAAAGTTATCGTATTGCCGAGCGGATTCCTGTTGCCAAACAAGTTCTCCGCCACCGTAGAGCCAATCACAATTACATTGCTGCTGTTCTGCACATCTATATCTTTCAAGAATCTGCCTTTATCGGCATTCCATTCTTCCACAATCGTCATATCGGGCATAACTCCGCCCACAAAGCCATTAAATCGCTTATCTTTCCAAGAAAGAACGCCATCCCATTTGTTGATACTGGGGTTAAAAGCCGTCGCTTCGGGGATCATGGAATCTATATAGCGGATTTCTTTCAAGTTAAAACTGGCAGATCCCCCCTTGGAAAAGTCGTAGTTCCAGTTTTGCTGAACTTCAATTTTATTAAGCCCGCCGCGTTCCTGCATCCATGCCATGGTGCTCTTGTTCATGCCATTCACGATCGCCAAAACCACCATGATACACATCACACCAAGGATGATGCCGATTACGGTAACTACGCTGCGCACCTTGCGCATCATGATGTCGGCAAGCCCTATCTTAATTGATTCAGCTAAGGGTATCGCCATTGAATATTTTCCCGTCCATAATGCGGATTATCCGATCAGCTCTATCTGCCACAGCTTGATCGTGGGTTACCATAATAACTGTATTGCCAGCTTTGTGCAGTTCTTCAAATATCTGCAGGATATCGCCACCTGCTTGAGAATCTAAATTGCCCGTGGGTTCATCTGCCAATA
>JALNXT010000306.1 GCA_023230245.1 Candidatus Cloacimonadota bacterium | reverse complement strand
GATTTGCAGCAATTATTCGCCTATTCCCAATTCTTTAATTCCTCCAAGAATGCCTTGGTTTATCCAGGAAAATCAAGTATCATCAATGAAGGAAAGTATTGCATAGCAACGCAGTGGTCAGACAATATCACCTGTAGCATGATCCATTTAGGGGTTCAAACTCAGATCAGAAGATGGCAGGAATCTATTTATGATACGGTAATCAATTGGATGGACACATAGGTCTTAGCTGCTAAAGTGCGGCTTTTTGTATCATTTTTAACTCACTACTCCGCTGTGTGATAGTTATTCTGGCGTGTAACAGGGCTGATCCCAGCGGAATTGTAAGTCAAAAACTTGCAGGAATTGTCCTATTATTGCCCACTCATTGCCCATAATTAAGGGCATTGAATGGGCAATGATAGGGGTATGCTTTCAAGGGGGACACTTAAACTTGACACAAGAGCAGTTTCGCAAAGGTCAGTTGCCGGATAATAATCTGCTTGACCTATAGCACCGCCTGATAAGGATGCTTTCAAAGATTAAGCAGGAGATAATGAATATGGTAGATTATCTGGAAGATGTAAATGACCAAACGATAGCTGACCTGGATGGTCTGTGTCTTACAGGGCGGAATTTCAGCCACTGCCGCTTTGAAAGCTGTGATTTTTCTCAGCTTTGCTTCGATGGTATCCTGGATAGCTGCACCTTCAAAGATTGCAATCTCTCGCTTACTTCTTTTGGGGATGCCATGCTTCAGGGGGTATCCTTTGAAGGCAGCAAACTGGTGGGGGTAGATTTCACCCGCTGCAACACCCTGGGCTTGGGTCTGTGCTTTTCTGGCTGCCTTTTGCGTAGCTGCAATTTTAACTTTATGGACATCCAGAAAACCAGTTTTAAAGAGTGCGAAATCATCGAAACGGACTTTATCGGATCTAATCTGGCAGGGAGCAATTTCACCGGCACCAGCTTCAGCAGCGTCAGTTTCAACAATACCAACCTCAGCAAAGCCAAGTTCCTCGGTGCGCAAGGCTATGCCATCAACCCGCTCAATAATAACATCAGGAATGCCACTTTCAGTTTGCCAGAAGCCATTTCCCTGCTGGATTGCATGGGTATAAAGCTGGTGTAGCAAAGAGCCATCTTATCATATATCCGCAATCATGCAATTTCCCAAGGCTTAGCCCCATAGAGTTACTCTCTGGGTGGCTAATTGTTCAGAATACAAGATATATCTTGACTGTATTGCAAGTGTGTTTTTATGATGCGCCGTTCATAATATTAATGAATAGACTTGACTAACAAGGAGTTAACACTATGAAAAAAATTCAGCTAACAGGACTTATCCTAACTTTTTTAAGCATCGGCGCTATGCTATTTGCCGGTGGTTTTGCTCTCTCCGGTGTCGGTTCACGCGCTACCGCTATGGGTGGTGCTTATCGTGGTTTAGCAGATGATGCCTCTGCTATGTATTGGAATCCTGCCGGTCTTGGATTTATAGACGGGAATTCCGTAGATTTAGGCGGAACGTTTATTCTTCCTTCCAGCACTTGGGATCCTACCGGAACTGCCGTTACTGGCATCCCCGGTTTCTCCGCCAAAGAATACGAGGCAGAAAAGAGCTTGCGTTCTTTCCCCAGTTTATTTGCCACCATGGCAAAGAACCCCAAGCTGAAATATGGTTTAGGCGTGTTTGTCCCTTACGGTCTTGGTACTACTTGGGATAATTACAATCAAGCTGCGGTTGGAATCACTAGCACGGCTTTCCCCAGTGATGAGATGCTTAGCAGTATTGCGATTATTGATATTCACCCCACCGTTGCCTATCAAATCACCCCCTGTCTATCAGCGGGACTTGGCGTCAGCGTCATGTATGGCTCTATCGAAATCCGCAAACTCCAATTTCCCTTTACAGGTGTTGCACCGTATTATTATAATTATGCTACCCCCAAGACCTCTGATTTAAATGGGGACGGCATGGGCTTTGGTGCAAACTTTGGTTTTATGTACAAACCCATGTGGATGGAAGCTCTGTCAATTGGTATCACTGGCAAAATACCCAGCGAAATAAAACTGAAAGGGGATGTTGAATCTTACACTTGGACAGCCCCAGCAACTGCGGCGGGTGGAAAGTTTGATATCGAATCCAGCTTAAAACTCCCCGGTGAAATAGGTTTGGGCTTTTCTTATAAAGTTATGCCTAACTGGATGATGAATTTAGACTATGCCTACACTATGTGGGATAGATTGGATGAAGTAGTAGTTGATGCTACAGTCCCTGGCGTTGGCGTAGTAAAAGACAAATTATACTTCAATTGGGAAGCCACCTCAAGAGTTAGCCTTGGAACAGAATACCTGATGGGTAACAATGCTTTGAGAGCTGGCTTTTATTATGACCAAACCCCTATTCCAGAAACAACGCAGACACCTACACTATCTGACGTGAGTGATAAAATGAGTCTTAACCTTGGTTATGGCCACACCTTTGGTAATATTAGCATAGATACCAATGTGCAGTATGTGCAGTTCTCCGAACGTGAAGTAAAAACAACTAATTTGGATGCAGCTCACATGCCTACCAATATGATGGGTAAATACAATGCCAATTCCATCTCCGGCAACATTGGCTTAAGCTACAGATTCTAAACAACCCCTATAAATAAAAAAAGAACCCGGGCTAATACCTGGGTTCTTTTTCATAGGCAAAAAAATGGTGGGTGATACTGGATTCGAACCAGTGACCTCTACGATGTGAACGTAGCGCTCTAACCAACTGAGCTAATCACCCTGAAACAAAAAAGTGGTGGGAGATACTGGATTCGAACCAGTGACCTCTACGATGTCAACGTAGCGCTCTAACCAACTGAGCTAATCACCCACTATTTAACCAAATTCTGGAGGTTGCTTTTTTTGTCAAGCAAAGTGTGTGCATTAGGAGCTTTCTCTCGCTTTTATTAACACTGTTTATTTTAAGCTTAGGAACAAATAATGCTTACTAGATATGCACATAAAGTAAGCTCGCCATACAAAGAAAGGAGTTACCATGAAACGCTTGTTTATTGTTTTTCTGTTACTTGGCTCGCTCAGTGCATTTTTTGCAAATCCCTCTATTCCTACGTTTATTGACAAGATTTGGTTCAATGAATTGTCTCAGCCTCAGTTGCAACTTAAGCCCGATATGGAGTGGTATGAGACAACCACGGTTATGATAAATGACGGCTATGATGATTACTATTATACTTTGGATTTTACCGCTCCACCCCCAATTATCATTACCTTGCCAAGCGATCATCTTACAC
>JALNXT010000304.1 GCA_023230245.1 Candidatus Cloacimonadota bacterium | reverse complement strand
CATGGCAGCGTTACCAGGATCGATACCAAGCTGTCCACTGATAAACAGGGTGTTATTCTTTAGTATTGCCTGAGAGTATGGGCCTATTGCAGCGGGTGCGCGATGTGTCATAACTGATTGCATGGGTTCTCCTTTATTGGTGTGTTACTCTTGTTTTAAAGCTTTTCTTGCCAATAGTATAGCAGGCACTGTATCCTTTAAAGATACGTAATCCTGATGATCTTTTATCAAATTACGGAGCAGGATTTTGCCTTCGCGAATGTTATCCTCTCTGATAATCAACATTAAGGAACAGCTTTTGGCTTTAGCTCTGCTAGTTTCTTTGGCAGTTGTGCTTATTTCTGGTGATATGATCGTCTTTATCCCCTGGGTATGTAGTTCCTGCGCAATCTGAAGCGTCATCATCTCCAGATTTTCGCTCTCGGAACTGATATATACTTTGAAATCAAGTGGCTTCGTCTGAAACACACCCCTTGCTTCCATAATCTCGAAGAGGATATCCAGATTCAGATAGAACCCCACAGCGGGAATCATTTTACCGGTAATCTGTGCAGATAAGTAGTCATAGCGTCCTCCTCCGCCGATTACCATTTCGCGCCCTTCGTGGGTTGCTACAAAATCGAAAACTGTCTCGTTATAATAGGCAAAGTTCTTGTAAAGGTGGGGATTCACCTTATAGACATTGCCCAAATTTGCCTGTATGTTTTTCACTTTATTAAAGTTAGCCTTACATGTGTCGCACAGGTAATCGCCAATCTGCGGTCCGCTTTTCAGCGAATGCTGGCAATCTGCGTCTTTACATCTGGTTTCACTAAAGGGATTTGCATATAACTCGTTGTAACACAAACCACAAAAGCTATCCTTGCGCTTTTCCAAATATCCCCGTAAGTCTGTAAAAAAAGGCTCTCTGCATTTGGTGCACCCATAAGAGTTCATATCCAGGCGCACTTCTTTCAAGCCCAGTTCCTGGCAGATCTTCATGCCCAAGCTGATAACTTCATTTTCAGAGAGAATGCTCTCGCTGCCAAGCAGCTCCACCCCAAGCTGATAAAACTCCATCTGTTTAAGGGCTTCTGCCTTGCGGAACATGGGGCCAGAATAGTAAAAGCGATGCACTTCCCCAGGATTTGTAATCTTTGCCGTGTGATGCAGCACGCTGATGGTGCCTTCAGGACGCAGGCTCAGCAAACTTAGATTGCTTTCTGGCAGCGAAATAGACAATACCGATTGCACTGCATGATCTGCCTCTGCTCCCTGCATCAGCGCAGTTATCCCATTGTTTAGCACCGCAGAATCCTGTAATACGGAAAGCCGGATTTCCTGATAATCTTGCAAGGCAAGAACCTTGTCCATCTTCTCTTCTAATATCTTCCATTTCCATACCTTATCCGGCATGAACTCGTGAAAGCGTTCAGACTGCTTAGTCATCTTTACCCCACTACGGTCACTTTAGACAATTTAATCAACAAGCCCATTTCCTGTCAATAAGTTTGTCTGCTTCTCCAAAATACGCTGTTCATTTTACAGAAACTTGTCGCCACTACGCAGGATCGGCGTCCTGCGCTACAGCCGCAAGGGGGTTCATCGGGATCCGATCGGGATCTCATCGGGATGAAACCCGATCAACACCGCTTCAGATGCGCATCTAATCGCTTTCGGATAAGCAAGGGGGAAAAATGGAATTAGTTTTCGTAATAGGTGAAAGTCCTTTCTGAGTCCCAGGAAGATTCTCCGTTTTCCAGCACCTTTTTTTCTGTCCAGTTCCCTTTCGAATCATAGGTGTAATTGGTGGTAAACTTGGTGGTCTCGTTTGATAAAGCATTTACTTCCGTGCTTTCAGTGATATTCCCGTGTGCATCGTAGGTGTTTTGGGTTTTCTTCACCAGCTTATTATCTATAAAAACAGATTCCTCAATCCTTTGGTTTTTAGCGTTGTATTTGTACGTATGTGTAGAATCAAGCTTGTTAGGGGCAAGGTAGTTGCGGCATTCTGTTACGTTTTTGCTCTTGTCGTAGCTGTATTCAGAGTACTTGATAAGCTGCATATCTTTATCGTAATCACTTTCTTTGGTCTTGTTGCCGCTTTTATCGTAAGCATATTCAGTTGCTTTATCTAGTGTGTCATCATAACTGTAATCTTTCATCCAGTTTAGCTGTTTCTTGTCGTTATAAGTGTACTTGGTTGAATATTCGCCCAAGCCTTCATACTTTTCTTCAATAAGCAAGCCATCGGAGTTATAAGTGTAATATGAACCCCCTAAGAATCCCTCGTAGTAGTCTTCGTCTTCTTTGGAAATCAGGCGTCCCTTGTCATCGTAAGCGTAATTGATATTCCCTTCTGTATCTTCATCATAATCTTCATCATACCAAATGTAATTATCGGTTTCCAGATTCCCTGCTTGATTGAAGTAAAAGGTGTCTTCATCAAGAGCTATAGTGCGGATATTGCCTTTTAAGCCAAACGATTCCAAACTAGTTTTGGGAAGCACACAAAATGCTGTGGATAGTAACAGCAACAGAAAAATTAAGAAATAGACTTTTTTCACGACAAACCTCTCAGTATTATAATAGGAGCATCATTTATCGCTGCCTATCAACCTGTCAAGAGGAAACTTAAGGGCTATTAAAGCAAAGGCGGAGCATTTCTACTCCGCCTTGATGTTTATGATGTGTTTTTAGTAGTTTAGGTAAGTTTTTTGTAGGTTTCGTATCTTTCTTTGAAGAATACAGCAGCCGATTCATTAAGCTCTTTGGCGCGTTCGGGGAAGATGTTCTTTAAGCCGGAATAACGCCGTTCAGCATCCAAGAACTGCTGCACACTGATGGTTGGTTCTTTGCTGTCCAGAGTAAGCGGATTCTTGCCTTGCAGCTTATTCAGCGGATTGTAGCGGTATAACAGCCAGTATCCTGCATCCACGGCAAGCTTTTCGTGCTTTTGGCTAAGCGACATATCGATGCCATGGTTGATGCACGGAGCATAGGCGATAATGATGGCGGGACCAGGATAAGCTTCTGCTTCTTGAATTGCCTGCATGGCCTGGTTCTTGTTTGCGCCCATCGCAATGGAGGCAACATAAACATAGCCATAGTTCATCATCATCATACCCAGGTCTTTCTTATTGGTGGATTTACCGGCTTCGGCAAAACGCGCAATAGAACCCATAGGTGTGGCTTTGGAAGCCTGACCGCCGGTATTGGAATACACTTCTGTATCCAGCACAAACACATTTATATTGTGGTTGGAAGCCATCACATGATCCAAACCACCATAACCGATATAATAAGCCCAACCGTCACCACC
>JALNXT010000303.1 GCA_023230245.1 Candidatus Cloacimonadota bacterium | reverse complement strand
AATATATAAGGAGAATATAATGGAAAAGTTTTTAATAATAGATGGTAATAGTATAATGAATCGAGCATTTTATGGTATATCTGCAAGAACAATGATGTCTGCAGATGGTATAGCTACAAATGCTATATATGGATTCTTAAATATATACTGGATGATAGAAGGTATGTTAAATCCGGATTATATAGCGGTATCTTTTGATTTAAGAGCGCCTACTTTTAGACATGAGTTATACGATGAATATAAAGGTACGCGTAAAGGTATGCCAGATGAATTAAGACCTCAAATGCCAGTTATAAAAGAAATACTAACCGCTATGAATGTTCCAATAATAGAACTTGAAACATATGAAGCAGATGATGTCTTAGGTACAGTTGCTAAAGCTAATGAATCTAAAGGTATCTTTACATATATATTAACTGGAGATAAAGATTCACTTCAATTAATATCAGATAAAACATCTATTGTTATGCCTACTACTAAAATGGGTAAAACAGAATATTTAATATATACACCGGAGCTTTTAAAAGAAAAATTAAATATAGAGCCATATCAGGTAATAGATATGAAAGCTCTTATGGGAGATAGTTCAGATAATATTCCTGGTGTAAAAGGTATTGGTGAAAAAACTGCACATACTTTAATAGATAAGTATACTACTCTAGATAATATATATAGTAATATAGAGACTCTTGATGCATCAGCAAAGATTAAAGAAAAATTAATTACAGATAAAGAAATGGCATATTTAAGTTATAAGCTAGCAACTATATATAAAGATGTACCTGTAGATATAGACTACACAAAATGTAAAAAATCTGATGTAGATAAAGAGGCAGTATATTCTATATTTACAAGACTTAATTTTAAGAAATTTTTAAGTAGATTTGATTTTTCAGATGTAGCTACTATTGAAGAAGATAATAATTCAAATAACTTTTCTAATGAAATAACTGCTACTTCTAGGTTAATATATGTAGATAGAAATAATATGAATGTTTTAGATAGTATAAAAGATGCTAAGAATATTACCTACTATTTAAATATATCTAATGTTGACTATATAACAAATGTATTTAGTATAGATAAAGATTTTTTAGCAATATATTTAGATAATAACATCTACGTAATAAAATTAGATGATAAAGATTTCAAATTAGAGATTTTAACTTGGTTTGCCTCTTTACCGTGTACCAAGTATGGATATAATATAAAACAAGATTTAAGATACCTTTTTGACTTTAATATAACAAACCAAAATAATTTTGTTTATGATATAATGATTGCATATTATCTAATGGACTCAAATAGAAGTTCATATCCAATTAATAATTTAATTAGTGAGTTATTTAGCACTAGCTTTAAAGAAGATGATACTAAGTCAGTTCAATTATCTTTATTTGAAGATGCATCAACCCAAAATACTACTTATTTATCTGAAAATGATATATATAACCTAAATATATATCTAAAAGGTATACATTTCTCATATGATATAGTTATAGACAAAATAAAGAAAGTAGATATGTTAGATTTATTTGAAAACATTGAAATGCCTCTTATAGAAACACTAGCTAATATGGAACATGTAGGTATGTATATAGATTTAGATAAGCTAAATGATTTCGATAAAGATATAACAGATAGAATAGCAGTACTTGAAAAAGGTATATATACTCATGCTGGCACTGAGTTTAACATTAACTCTCCTAAACAATTAGGTGAAATTCTTTTTGATAAACTACACTTACCTGTAGTAAGAAAGAATAAAACTGGTTATTCAACAGACAAAGATGTTTTAGAAGAACTTGAAGATAGACATGAAATAATACCTCTTATATTAGAATACAGGCAAATTGCTAAACTAAAATCTACATATGTAGATGGTCTAAGACCTAAAATAGCTGCAGATGGTAGAATACATACTACATTTATGCAAACAGTAGCATCTACTGGTAGATTATCTTCTACTGAACCTAACCTTCAAAACATACCGGTTCGTTTAGAACTTGGTAGTAAAATACGCTCATTCTTTATTGGTGAAAAAGATAATATGTTATTAGACAGTGATTATAGCCAAATAGAACTTAGAGTACTTGCTCATATGTCTAATGATGATACTATGATAAATGCTTTTAATATGGGTGAAGACATTCATAAAGTTACAGCATCACAAGTATTCGATGTTCCATTAGAAGAAGTAACACATTCTATGAGATCTAATGCTAAAGCTGTAAACTTTGGTATAGTATATGGTATAAGTGATTTTGGCCTTGCTAAAAATATAGATATATCTAGATCTGAAGCAAGTATATATATAAAGAACTATCTAGAAAAATACCATGGTGTAAGATCATTTATGGAGAACATAATTAAAGAGGCAAAAGAGAAAAGTTATGTTTCTACATTATATGGTAGAAGAAGATATGTAAATGAAATAAATAGTTCTAATAAGAACATTGTTAAATTCGGAGAGAGAATTGCTATGAATACTCCAGTTCAAGGGACGGCAGCAGATATAATTAAAATAGCAATGAATATAATATATAAGAAATTAAAAGAAAATAATTTAAAGTCTAAACTAATTATGCAAGTACATGACGAACTTATAATAGAATTATATGATAATGAAAATGAAACAGTCTCTAATATAATGAAAGATGCTATGGAAAATGTAATTAAGTTAAAGGTTCCTCTTAATGTAGATATGAATATTGCAAAGAGTTGGTATGATGCTAAGTAAGGAGTAAATATGAAAAAATGGAAAACTATAATTAAGACCATAATAATAATAACTATAGCCATTTGTTTATTATATTTTTATGCTAAAACATTTATATATAGGACTACATATATAGAGTATATAGAAGAAAATGTTAAGGGTGAAGGGATAGATCCTTATCTTGTATTGTCTATAATTAGAGTTGAAAGTGGATTTAATCCTAATGCCATATCATCTAAAGAGGCAAAAGGATTAATGCAATTAAGAGATTCAACCTATTCTGATGTTGGTAATCTTTTTCCACCATCAGATAAAGAAATAGATTTATATGATCCAGAAATTAATATTAAAATAGGAATAGCATATTTTAAAAAATTAATTAAGAAATATAATGGCAATTATTATATTGCTCTTCTAGCATATAATGGTGGTATGGGTAATGTAGATAACTGGATAAGGCAAGGTATAGTTCCAAAAGATTTGGATAAAAGCTTTGTTTCGGATATACCTTTTAAAGAAACTAGAAATTATTTAAATAAAGTAATCTCTACATATAACATATATAAGTTGTTATATAAAATATAATAA
>JALNXT010000302.1 GCA_023230245.1 Candidatus Cloacimonadota bacterium | reverse complement strand
GATTAATGTTCAACTCCGTTTCGTCCATAAATGTACCACATTCATGCTTTGTAACATAATCATAGGACTCCATACATATTTCTTGATTAGCTGTGTTAAGCTCATCAACAACGAAGTTTCCGATAGAATCGGTTTTCAATTGATACTCAGCTTCTATCTTTAGATTGTTCCCAAATGATAAACTACTTACACCGACCTTGTTTTGGTTAGGTAACCAAGTTCCATCTATTAGTATGCTTTTTACATTTGCCGTTTCCATTGGCTGTAGAATATGGCTCATCTGAATTGAGCTACTATTGTGTAAGCTGTATGTGGTAGCATTATACCCTGCACCGTGAAGAAAGTTTCCTAAATCAGTAAAATTAGCCTCATAATTGGAACCTGCATACCTTATCTGATACTGCGAGTATGCGCCTATTAAAAAATCAGCAGCTTCAACTGCCCCAAGATGCATTCCTACTGTAATCAGGAATAGCACAACGATGATCCCTTTCATAATGTTCTCCTTATTTGATGATAGTGAATTTCTTGCTGATTTGCTTATTACCAACCTGTGCTCTGCATAAATATATGCCGGATGGATAGTTACTAAGATACACTTTGCGGTTAAACTCTGCAAACGGGGTACTGTTATCTTCGGATTGATAAACGCTCTGTCCCTTGAGATTAAATACCTCAATTCGGACAGGCTTCCCTTTATCTACAGCTGTGCTGATTAAATCTATGCTGATCTCAGCGGTGTTACGGACAGGATTAGGGCTTATCATCATCTGTAATTGCTGTGAAAGCTGCGGCGCAAGCGGATCGTTATTTGCCACCATCCCGGAATACCCGGCATAGATAAACACATAACCGCGATAGTCATGCAATGGCCAAGAGCCTTCTTCCATGGGAGCGGATACAGCTATATCGCAAAAGCCATCTCCGTTGTAATCTCCCATTGCCAGATCGTAACCAAAATTCTCGTATTGATTGAACTTAATCCAATCAGCCTGTCCATTCATGGTGCTACTACCCAGCCACACAGCAAACCGCTGATTGCTGTAACTTGCACCAACCACATCGCTGAAGCCATCGCCGTTAACATCTCCGGATTCTATGCCTCTAACACTATCATTTCCAAAATAAACAGGATTAAGAACTATATCAGGACTTACAGTACTTAAATTGGTAGTCCCAAACCAAACCCTCATACCATATGGGTTGGCATAGGCGAAGAAATCATTGTACCCATCCCCATTAATATCACCCAGGGGCTTGCAAAGCCGTGTTATTGATTCTGTTGTCTGGATCAACACAATAGGATTAGCAAAAACTCTATCTGGATTTCCATAATAAAGATTAATTATTGAATTGTAAGGTTCTGTTTCACTGCTAACATATCCAATAGTAAAATCATTATAACCATCTCCATTAATGTCACCTATTCCAGCAATAGATCTGACGTTTGGCATAACTTCAATTCCAGAAAAAATTAACTGCCGTTCGAATGTCCCACCCCATTGGATATCAAATCTCTTCTCATTTAATAATATATAGTTGATACCTAAATCTTCATAGCCATCTCCATCAACATCTCCAAGCTCAAAAAAACTTCCCAAGGTTTCTTCTTGAAGAGGGGTAATGACCATAGCTGGTGTTGATAAATCACTTGTTCCTCCAAAGAAATACTTGGATCTTGCACTGCTTGTTAAATTGGGATTCACATCAGTTATCATAAGGTCATCAAACCCATCTCCATTGACATCACCCAAATCATATATGCGCGTTATCAGTCTTCCTAACCCCTCCGAATAATCACCCTCAAGAGTCATTGCAGGTTGTGTAGCTGTGCCAAAGCTTGGTCCCCCATAATAGATATAGACCTTGCCACGAGAAGGAGTTTGTTGATATTGGTAGCCATAAAATGTAGCTAACACAACTAAATCATCGTAACCATCATGATTAAAATCAAGGGATACCAAGGAGTATCCATAGCCGGAATTATTATGCTCTCCCTGCATTTGTGCAAGTAGTGGCATATTGTTTACTGCGTGCAAAATACATGCGGTAAGCAAAACTGATACTAGCAATAAACGCTTCATTTTCATAACATGCTCCTTTTTATTTGATTGTGAATTTCGATGTAGCAATCTTCCTGCTATCCGCAACGAAAGATGCGATGTATATCCCAGCAGATAATTTATTCAGCCCCAATGTACCTTCTGATAGGTTTGGGGATATTATTGGATGTGAAGAGACTAACTGCCCCCGGATATTGTAGATGTCAATTTTACATTCTGTTGCCGTTTGGGGCACTGCACCCTTTAACTGGTAGTTCCACTCAGTTTGGTTTCTATCTGCCGGATTGGGGTATAAATCCATCTGTAAGTTATTTAACTGTGGAGAGGGCAGAACTTCATCCTCATTTGCTACTGTTGTATCCGCTAGCTGAGTGTTCCCCGCATAAACTATTACCCAACCTCTATAGTTAGTTGTGCCTGAGTCGCTCTGTGGTGCGCAGAAAGCCACATCGCTGCACCCGTCGCCATTAAAATCACCTACAGCAGGTGTTCCCCAGCCAAACTGATAGTAAGGAGTTATGGGAGGAGGAGGTATCCTTAGGTCGTATAAGCCATTGGGATTTGCCCCTACTAACCAGAGTCCCGCCGCTCCATGCCAAAAGCCGGATTCATGATCGGAGGTGATCATATCGCTGTAACCATCGCCATTGAAATCTCCGAAACTTACTTCGCGATTCTTAACATTTATCAGTTGTGTCCATGTTCCCATATCGATGATTATTTCCTGAGATTGGGGCAGGGTATTGGATCCAAGCTTGATTTTATTTCCACAGTTACCAGGTGATGTGACCCAATAACTTAAATAATCGCCAAATCCATCGCCATTAAAATCTCCGATACCAAACCCAAAAGGAAAATCATTATAAGGTTCAGTGATTGCATCGTAGAGAACAATCCTGTCAGACGGGTCAAAATATCCATCGTTGCCACAGTAAAGCGTTAGAGAGTGATTACCGGGATTTAAGAGAGGATCATAGCCGACTGTAAAATCATCAATGGTGTCCCCATTAACATCACCAACATAGGAGATATACATAACTGAACCCCAGGTAACATTATCCACAACCGTTGCGCTTTGGAACGTACCCCCAAAAATGACTGCGATACTCCGGGTCTGCAACGAATCTGGTGTGGTGTGGAATGCTCCAATATCATCACATCCGTCGTTGTTTATATCGCCGATGTTCTCTCGGATAATGAACTCGGCTGAAAATGGGGAACCGAGCGAAGCCATGGGAATGATATGGTCTGGGATT
>JALNXT010000301.1 GCA_023230245.1 Candidatus Cloacimonadota bacterium | reverse complement strand
CAGCCCCATGTTTAGCTTGCAGGATGTAGCTACTTTGCCCGTAATCCTGAATGCAGGGGAATTAATGGTCTTTACCTGCAGGTATAGCCCCACCGCCGCAGGAACTCATAACGCCACAATTACGATTACCGATAACCTTGCCCGCAGCTACGAGATAAACATGAAGCCCAATGCCAGCCGTGAGAATAGAGATAGCAAAAGCCGTGTAGCTCAGACAGTAGCCCTAAGCGGAACTTGTATCAATACCACTATATATACCTTGCCTTATGCACAGAACTTTGATGCTGTAACAGTTCCGGCCTTACCTATAGATTGGAGCCGCATATATCAGGCTAACGTAACAACAGGTTATGTGAAAACGGTTATTATTTCTATGCAGGAAAACTGCGCGGAGATGTATAATTCCACCGATCTTGCTACCGTTGCCATGCTTATCGCTCCACCTTTGCATGCTAGCATTGCGATGAACACAGTTCGGGTAAAGTTTTACGGCGCGGGTTCCAATTGTGCAGTTAAAGTAGGGGTGATGACTAATCCTACCGATCCAGCTACATTTGTGGTAGTCCAGACTATTACTCTTAGTTCCTCATGGGCGCAGTACTCTGTGCCTTTGTCTTCCTACAATGGAACTGGTAGATTCGTTGCCTTTAAGCACGCTAACAATGCTACCTATCAAGCTGTCGCCATCGATAATGTAGATTTAGAATCAATGGCAGTTAATGACCTTGCTGCCTTCAGTGTTGTGGGTAATATCACCCCCAGTGTGAACAGTGCTGCTGTTTATACGGTAAATGTATTCAACAATGGCACTGCCACTCAAAACGATTATAGCGTTAAGCTATACAATGCTGAAGGTACCGAACTTGCCACAGCAGCAGGAACAACCGTCGCTGCCGGTGCATCTGTTGGTATTCCGCTTACCTGGACACCCTCCGCGGAAGGGACAGTTGTCATCTATGGAAAGGTAATTCTTGCCAGCGATGTGAATGCTGATAATGACCAAACACCTAACCTCAATATTATAGTGTCACAAGAGGGAATTGTCAACGTTACTATTGGTAATGGTAGCACTAATGCCCGCATGCCGATTAATATGTATTACAAGAGTAGCATGTATCAAACCCTCTACTACCCCGAAGAAATTGGGATGCTTGGCGTTATTATTGAGTTAAACATCTACAATAGTTTCGTTAATACCAATTTAGTGGATATGCCCACAAAAATCTGGATGGGGACGACAACACAGGCTGATTTAAGTGGTGGCTGGATACCTGCAAATCAGATGACCCTGGTGTTCGATGGCACCATGACCTATCCCGTAGGAGAAAACACGATCATTTTCCCATTATTGGCTCCCTTCCCATATACGGAAGGAAACCTCGTGATCATGTGGAATCGTCCTCTGGATAATATGTATTACAGCAGTATGGATTATTTTAAATGCCAAGTTGCAGGCACTACCCGTGCACGTGAAATTCATCATGACACCACGGAGTATGATCCCAACAACATGACGGGGGGAACTTTAACGGGAACCTTCCCCAAAACCACCCTATCCTTTGCCTCTGATACCTCTGTTACGCAAACGATAACGCTTACCCGTGGCTGGAATCTGGTATCGCTGAATGTCTCTCCCGATGACCATACCACAAGTTCTCTCACCTCTGCCATCTCTGAATCTGTGCAGCAGATAAAGGGCACAGAGGGGATATACATTCCCAATAATCCCTATTCCACCCTAACTTCATTGAGCGATGGCAAGGCATATAATATCCAGATGTCCGCTTCCGCAAACTGGAGTGTTACAGGAGAAGCGATAACAGCTTCAACCCCGCTGACCTTGCAGGATGGCTGGAACACGGTGGCATATCTTCCGCAAACGTCCCTCCCTGTAGAAACTGCGCTGCTGAGCATTGCTGATTGGGTGGTTCAGGTTAAGGGCACAGATGGAGTCTATATGCCCGATAATCCTTTTTCCACCCTTAGCACCATGTATCCTAACAAGGGCTATTGGATAAATATAACAGGTGCTCACAGCCTCGTTTACCCTAGTGCTAAAGATGCGGAAAGCGTACAAGTAAGCCGCACCGAGATACCTGTAACCATTCTTAGCTCCAGTATGACGGTGCTTGCTAAATGTGAAGAGGCAAATAGCGGTGATATCCTGCTTGCCAGAGTAAAGGGAGATTTGCGCGGCGCAGAGAAGTTTATTGCACCCGAAGGCTTTGCCGCAGCTTTAATCCAGATTTATACCGAAACATCTGGTGAAGAGATAGAGCTTAGCATCTTGAAAGCAGATGGCAGCGAACTTCCTGTCAGCACTACGATAAATAGCCAGCCTCAGGCAATAATTGGCAGCTATCCCAGTTTCCTGAATCTGGAGATCAAAGCAGCAGGAGATACCCCTGTTCCTACTCGCCTGCTTGGTTGCTACCCCAATCCCTTCAACCCCAGCACCACGGTATCCTTTAGTATTGCGCAGGACAACAGCCTTGTTTGCATCGAGGTGTTCAATATTAAGGGACAAAAGGTCTGCACTCTTGCACACGCTTTGTTTGCCCAAGGAGAACACCGGATAATCTGGCAAGGCTTGGATAGCAAGGGGCAAAATGTTGCCTCCGGTATGTATCTGTTTGTGATGCAGGCGGGTGATTATCGCAGGAGTCTTAAAGCAGTATTGATGAAGTAGCGTCAGCTTAACCTGCTAACCCGTCAACTCTCTATCCTTTAAATACGTATTTGCCCTTGATATTCGTTTTCATTTGCATGCTGGTAAGCTTGCTATCTTCATTAAAGATTGCCTGAAGGTAAACTCCGGTGGCACTGTTGGCAAAATAATCCCGCTTTTCGGTAGCGTTTTGGATGAAATAGTAATCCACATTGCCTTCCGCTGTAAACTTGCGGATTTGCTCGTCCACAAAGTTCATGGAGATGAAATCGGCATGGACGGTGTTCTTCTTTTCGCCTTTCTTTTCTTCGCTGAATACTATTTGGCAGGAATCTATCAGTTCGGCACGGTTTAGCTTTCGCTCGGTGAAAAAGAGGTGAAACTCTTCTGCTTTGGCGGTGGCATAATCGGAAGTAAAGCTGGGCTGTCCGGTGAATACAGCCTTATCCTCTTTCATGAAATAGATCAGGAAGTCACTACTGGCAGCATAATCCCTGCTATATACTTCCACGTTGAAAGTGGCAATCAGCTTGCGCTCTTGATCGAAGAACTCCATTTTGTCCGACTTTATAAAGAGGCTATCCGTTGTTCCCGCCTGAAGATTTGGCTCTTCCAGCAGCAAGGCATAGCCTGTCTTTCTATTCCATTGCGCATATCCACAT
>JALNXT010000300.1 GCA_023230245.1 Candidatus Cloacimonadota bacterium | reverse complement strand
CCCACACACTTTTCCCAATATCATGGCTGGCGATGTGGCAGCAGCAGATTATGACAATGATGGAGATGAAGATATCTTTGTTACAGGAGAGGGGTCATCAGCCTTTTCTACGATAGCCAGTTTGTATCGCAATGATGGCAACGCTGTTTTCATAGAAACAAATTTGGGATTGCATCCTGTGGAGGAAAGTTATGCTTGCTGGGTTGATCTGGATAACGATGGTGACCTGGACCTCGCCTATACGGAGATCTGGAATGGTTGGACAATGTTTTACCGTAACGACACCACAGTTCAGAATCAGCAACCCACAGCCCCAACACTTAACTATGACATTGAGAATGGGTTTTCTTTCTCTGGAGCTATAGATAGCGCAACCCCTCCACATGCTTTAACCTACGACCTGCGGATAGGCACCAGCCCGGGTGCTGCCGATGTGTACCATCCCATGGCAGATTTGGTGAGCGGATATCGCCGGATACCGGGTGCGGGCAGACCGAGTTTCAATAAACACCAGCTTACTCCCGGGAAAGTATATTATGCAGCAGCCCAAGCAATTGACGGCTGTTTCGCTGGCTCTGCCTGGGGGGAGGAGATAACTATCGACCTTAGTGTTGGTAATGATGACCAATTGCAAGCTCCTCTAAATATGCAGATGTATCCCAATCCTTTCTCGAGTAAGATTAATATTAGCTATAAGGCGCAGCCATCCACCAGTAGTGAAGCAGGGATATATAACCTAAGGGGGCAGTTTGTATGCAATCTGCATAGCTACCTCAAAGGAGAGAGCTTTGAACTTAGCTGGGATGGTAAAAACGAAAGTGGTATTCAGGTATCAAATGGAGTCTATGTTTTACGGCTAAAGCAGGATGGAAAGCTCTCAGCACACAAAATTGTGTTGATAAAATAGTTTCACACCTGCGAAGTAACAGGGAAGTTGCATGGCATGGCTGCCTATGTATCATGCATGCTAAAACAACACGTTAAATGCTCATCCACTTGTTTACTGTGTTATAGAACAGATAGCGTAATTCGTCATAGGCTTTTAGATTAAGTTCGCCAGTCCATTCGTTCATGAAAGTCTTTTTGAATTCTATCGCCAGGCACATACATGAACCGGGGAAAGTGGAATTAACCCACCTGGAAAAATAACCCCCGCTAAACTTTACATCACACCTGCAATCCAGCGCTTTGCCTTGGTACTCTGCCCCGTCCAGCATCTCTCTAAGCTTCTCGATAACAGGGTATTGCTCATCGCAGATGTTGTTGCGCCCGATAATGATATCGGGATTGTCTATTTGAGGATCAAAAGGGGCATCCATGCCACCCCGCTGATGATTGTAACTATGCAGATCGAGCACCAGTAAACGGCAATGGGTGTTTAGCATCCGGCGTATTTGGTATTCCACCACCTTATACCATGTTTTGTATGAATCCCTAAGTTTTGCTAACAACTCTTGCGGGATTTCACTATTACGCACGGGCAAGCCCCAGGCATCTTCAGGCTTTAGATATATCGCTTTTTCGGGTGTTCTGTTCAGGTCTATGGCAAAACGGCTGGAGTAGGGGATAATGAAATTGGGAAACAAGCCCGCAAAACCGCAGGTAAAGGGATCCTCTTCTCTAAGGCGGGTCTGATGTGATATCCCACAGCTTGGCAGTAGCTCTTCGGGCATGCGATGCCCGTTGTGAATGGCTAAGGCAAGAATGGGAGCTTTACTATCCCGAAAAATGCAAGAGCTAGATATCATCTTCCAATTCATCCAGATAGTTCATGAGACTATGCAGGATTTCCAGATAGTTCTTTATGATGTAAATGTCTGCCTTATCCATATTTAACCACGAGTTCAGCAAGCCCAAATCCAGCGACGTAAGCTCTGCCACCTGTGCAATAAGTTCGGGAGTGGTTTGGGGAATTAGGCGGTTTCCTAAGAAACAAAAGCCTTTCAATACCGGAATAATGGCTTTTATAGACAGTCTTAGTGTATCTGCCAATGCCTTGGGCTTTTGCTTTTGTTCCAATACGATGAGGCGGGTAAGTAGCCATTTGCTTTTAAGTTCACGCTCCATCTGCAATCTCACATCGGTAGAGGCAAACTTCAGGTCGGCAAGGATATCTTCCTTAGCCAGCAGGTTCTTGTAGCCACTACTTACGATATCCAGGAACTCCAGCGGATAGGAATCCAATGAGCTATGCACAAACTGACGATTAATCAAGAGCGGAAACTGCAACCTGCGTTTGCTGCAGAAATCCCTTAATGGGTCTAGGCTTTCCAATAAGTAGGGAGGGTCTTTTTCCAAGATAATAACGCATCTTGGAGAAGGGCATTCATAAGTAGCCACTTGCAGTAAATCTGCACTTAAACCTTCCAATGCTTTCATTATTGAATGATAGTCATGTCTCATTTTACCTCCATGGCGGGTGAGTATTTCTCTAAATACGCTGTAGCACAGGCTCTGGCTAAGTTACGTATTCTGCCGATATAAGCAGCACGTTCGGTAACGCTTATCACGCCACGAGCATCCAACAAATTGAAGCTATGCGAACAGCGAAGCAGCATATCATAAGCCGGATACACCAGCTTTGCCTTCAATAGTGAGCTGCACTCAGCTTCATAATCTGTAAATATCTTGAATAAAAGGGTGGTATCTGCGTGTTCAAAGTTATAGGCAGAATATTCCTGTTCACGGGCGAAGAACAGCTCACCATAAGAAGTTGTGTCATTCCACTTTAACAGACGGTAGTCTTCCACATTCTGGATATACATTGCCAGGCGTTCCAAGCCATAGGTAAGCTCCACGCTTACCGGGAAACAATCCACACTGCCCACTTGCTGGAAATAGGTAAACTGGCTAATCTCCATGCCGTCCAGCCAAACTTCCCAACCCAGACCCCAAGCCCCAAGGGTGGGGGATTCCCAATCATCTTCCACAAAGCGGATATCGTGCTTTTCTATCTCCACGCCGATGGCGATCAAGCTCTTTAGATAGAGGTTTTGGATATCATCGGGGCAGGGTTTGATAATCACCTGAAACTGGTAGTAATGCTGCATACGGTTGGGGTTCTCGCCATAGCGTCCATCTTTGGGACGACGGCAGGGCTGCGGGTATGCCATAGCACAAGGCTTGGCACCCAATGCGCCAAAGAAGGTAGCAGGGTGAAAGGTGCCTGCTCCCATCTCGATATCATAAGGTTGAACCAGATTGCAGCCTTTTTCAGCCCAATAGTTCTGTAAGGTTAGAATAATGTTTTGAAAGTTCATTTAGATTTCCTAAGATATTGTTTACATAACGTTCTCATCTTGTCCAGCTCGTTACGGATTTCGCTTAACACGA
>JALNXT010000299.1 GCA_023230245.1 Candidatus Cloacimonadota bacterium | reverse complement strand
GATGAATAATGCTAAAATGATTTCAACTTAATAAGGAGACACTAATATGTCACTGAAAAAAACTTGGCGAAAGCTTTTTGTGCTAGCGATAGCAGGATTTTTATTTTTTGGAACGGCTTGTACTGCACTAGAATCTATTTCTAGCGAGATAAGCACAAGTCAAACGAGTTCTGAACCTACTTATGAAGGTGTCCAATATGACATCTACCTTTTAGCATTGAACTCAGGATATGATGGTACTTATGAAGAATGGTTGGCCTCCATTCGTGGTGAAGATGGTCAATCAATTGAACTTCGTCTTGATGAAGAATCAGGTTGGATGCAATGGAAATACGCAAATGAGGACGATAACTCATGGCGTAATCTGATTGAAATTGAAGCGCTTATTGGTCCCCAAGGTCCAAAAGGTGATACTGGAAGCACTGGAACAAATGGTATAACTCCACACATAGGTGAAAATGGTAACTGGTGGGTTGGTGATATTGATACAGGAATTTCGGCAACCGGTCCTCAAGGGGAATCTGGTTCTGATGGTCAAGATGGCACTAATGGGATTACTCCTCATATCGGTGAAAATGGTAACTGGTGGATAGGTGATATTGATACTGGTATCGATGCAAATGGTATTCAAGGCGAAACCGGCGAGTCTGGACAATCAGCCTATGAATTATATTTAGAAAATTATCCAGATTATGAAGGCGATGAGCAACAATGGTTAGATGATCTTATTAATGGCAATTTAGGCACGAAAGTTTATTTCACCGTTACTTTTGATAGCAATGGTGGCACAATTGTTGACTCTCAACAAGTTGAAGATGGAAGAAAAGCCACTCGACCAGATGAACCAACTAGAACAGGTTATACATTTGATGGTTGGTATAGTTATGGAGATGAAAAATGGGTATTCAGTGGATATGATGTCACTGAAAATATCACGCTTGTTGCCTCATGGACAGCTAATTCATATACGGCGTCATTCGATAGTGGAAATGGTATTTCTGACATAGACGAAGCAACCTATACTTTCGATTCAGTAGTGACTCTTCCTGTTCCAACATACACTGACCACATTTTTATGGGTTGGTATTATAATGGCGATTTAGTTACAAACGGTGCATGGAAAATCGCTGATAATTCAGCAGTTTTGGAAGCAAAATGGGTCCAAACCGAATACGAACTTAATTATGATGATTACGACAATGATGGAATACAAAATTATCAAGTAGTCGAATATGGACAACCATTCACATTGGTCACACCCACTAGAGAAGGTTATACCTTTGATGGCTGGTTTATCGATGGAGAACGTTTTGAAGAAGGCACTTGGTATTACGAAGAAGACATCACAGTCGAGTCGCAATGGACTGCAAATCAATATTCTATTTTCTTGGATCCTAATGGTGGAACTCTTAATCAACCTTTGACAGTACTAGTGACTTATGATCAGCCCTACACAATACCAGTTCCCACAACGACATCAACACCATTTGGTGGTTGGTATCTAGATAATGTTCGTTATACGAATGCAATGGGTAATAGTGTTAGTGTCTGGAAAGGAACGTCAGATGTCACATTAACTGCACAGTATTTTGTTCCTATTTATAACGCTACTGATTTGGCAAATATCTCAAATGACTTAACTGAAGTCTATCGACTAATGAATGATATTGACCTTTTAGGAGTTGAATGGATTCCACTTGGTAACAATCTAACTCCATTTACTGGTATATTCGATGGTCAAGGGTACACCATTAGTGGAATTAACATTACGACTTCACAAACTTATATTGGTCTATTTGGCTATAACGAAGGAACGCTTAAAAATATAGTTCTCGATCAGTTAACGATTAACGTTACTGGTGCAATCGAGCAAAACCTCTATGGAGCAGGACTTGTTGGATATAATGAAGGATTGATTGATGACATTACAAACTTAACAGGAAATATTTATATAAAGGCTCGCGGTGGTGCTACTGCATATGTTGGTGGTATTGTTGGCTATCAAAATACTAGTATCGAATTAAGTTATCTACACAATGATTTTATGATTGAAGGAGATCTTGCTACTTCAGTAGGTGGGCTAGTTGGTTACGGATCTACCATCACGATTAGTAATTCGTATAACTCCGGGGCTGTTTCTGGTAGCAGGCGAGTCGGGGGCTTAGTGGGTTCCGGATCTACCGCCACGATTAGCAGTTCATATAACTCCGGGTCTGTTTCTGGTAGTTATTCTGTCGGGGGCCTAGTGGGTGAAGGATTTACCACCACGATTAGTGGTTCATATAACTCCGGGGCTGTTTCTGGCAGTAATCAAGTCGGGGGCTTAGTGGGTCACGGATATACCACCACGATTAGTGGTTCATATAACTCCGGGTCTGTTTCTGCTTTTGATCAAGTCGGGGGCTTAGTGGGTTACGGATATACCACCACGATTAGTAGTTCATATAACTCCGGGTCTGTTTCTGGTAGTTATAATGGCTCCGTCGGGGGCTTAGTGGGTTACGGACCTACCACGATTAGTAGTTCCTATAACTCCGGGGCTGTTTCTGGTGGTTTTTATGTCGGGGGCTTAGTGGGTTACGGATCTACCACGATTAGTGGTTCGTATAACTCCGGGACTGTTTCTGCTAGTTCTGGCTCCGTCGGGGGCCTAGTGGGTCGAGGATCTACCGCTTATATCTACTACTCCTTAAACCTTGGCGATGTCACTACTAGTGATAGTACAAGCGATATTGGAGGAATTATCGGTTATTCAATCGCCAATGTTGACCAAGAACATGTTTACCACACTGGTTTACTTACTGCAGCTGGAGTGGAAGTTGCCGGCATTGATTTCGGTGTTAAAGTTGATGATTTAACTGTCTTTAATCAAGACTTCTTTGTCACTACTCTAGGGTGGGATATTGAAATGTGGGATTTCACCAATTTGGATATTGCTAATGAGGTATATCCAAGTCTTATGATTTGAGCAATTATCACTCTATAGTTTCATATGCCCTTGGATAAGTGGTTGTCTAAGGGCTTTTTATTTAAAAACCTCCTAAGGAATATTTCATCCACGGAGGCCGCCATCTTATAGTAGTGGCAACTGTACGCTTCCTTTTTATGTGCCCAAGGTACCAAGCACACCACGCCTTTTACAGACTAATGGATCGGCCAGAGGTCGAGAGCATTCATGACTGCTCACTATATAAATAGGGAGGAATTATGAAAATTGTACACAAAAATTAAAAAACGCCCTCAAATTAATGAAGGCGCTTATCTTTAAGGTTGATGATTAAGCTAGGCGATGTGTTTTAGAGTATTGATTGTCGCTTCGATTTGAACAGTAAGCCAGGA
>JALNXT010000010.1 GCA_023230245.1 Candidatus Cloacimonadota bacterium | reverse complement strand
CAAGTTGATCAAACCGCCAATCTTTCTCCCATCATGGACCGGGCAGGTGTTAGGCTTTCATCGGTGCTTGTTCAGGCAACTGAAGATGTGGTGGATAAAGATAGAGTTGGTTCCGCACACCAAATTCAGATGTCTAACATCGCCGATACAGCAGTTAGCGATATTGCGGGGATTATATCTCTGCAAGCTGGCGTAACGAACATTGGTGGAGAGCTTCATATTCGTGGTGGCCGCGCAAACGAAGTGAACTATACAGTTGACGGTATGAGCGTGTCTGACCCTGTTGATGGTGGAGCAACCCTGCAAGTGGATACCGACGCAATCAGCGATATGAAGGTTATGACCGGCGGTTTTCCGGCAGAGTATGGCAATGCCCAATCCGGCGTTGTTAATATTGTTACCAAAGATGGGGATCCCTTCTTTTCTGGCAAGCTAGAGTACCAAACCGATCACCTCTATAAAGAAAACAGAAATTCTGATGTGTTCAAGTTTGCCATTGGAGGTCCAGTGGTTCCTTTTGCCAGCCCAGAGCTAAAAGAGAAATTTACTTTTTACCTCAATGGAGCTGGAGAATGGCTTGATGGCCGGATGAAAGATTTCTATGTGTCCGATCCTAACAGCGATTTTATCTTGTTTGGGCGCCCATTACTAGATGCAGATTACACACCATACAATCCTTATGAAGGGAGAAAAAGTGTATTGGGTGTAGATCTGGGCAACCGCAATTATAACTCCTATAATGTGAATCTGAAGAGTAAGTATGCAATCAGTTCAGGGCAGAATCTCACGATCGCTATGCGTGGCGACAGAAGCTATAATAAACCATTTGGTGAATATGGCACAGATTATTCATGGCGCTACGCAAATCAACATTTTGCAGAAGATGAAACTAAACAAAAGCAGTTTATTGCCACTTACGATCACGTTTTCAATTCTTCGATGAACCTAAAGGTCAAAGCCAGTTATTACCAAAAAGACAGTTATACGGGACCCAAAGGGATTGATAGGGACAATTATATCTATTGGGCGATCGATCCTAATGCCCCTCCTGCAAATTACGTTGAAATGGCTGGTCAAGGAAGCTTTGGCTATGAGACTGTGGACAATAATAATGACCTGATTTATGATGATGGTTTTTGGCCTGCATCTTCTTGGGTGTATAGCCTTCAAGGCTTAGAGATTCCTAAGGGGATATCAGGATTTAATGCTCCCGGCAGAATCTATACCAACTACGTGGACGATAGAACCTCTACAATAAGCACCAGAGGAGACTTTGAATGGCAAATTAATGAAACTCACCTTGCCAAGACGGGTCTTGAGATCATTAAAAACAACATTAAAAAAGATCAGTTGCAGAATTTCCTAACCGTTTATGATGACCGCCGTCAGAAGTATCTGCGCGGTATTTTCGACATCAGGGATTACAAGAATGATATCGCTCAACTAACTGCATGGGCTAATGCTACGGATGTACTTCCGGAACAGCTATATGCGGTTGTAAAGAAAGGTGAAGGAGTTGCCACATCTGTGGCAGATTTCGTAGCTGTTTACAAACCAGAATACTATTTTGAGGCTGCAAAAGCCGCTGCTGGTAAAAGAGATGGTTATAAAGCTGATCCCTGGCAGATGGCTTACTACCTGCAAGACCGGATGGAATGGGAAGGTATGATTGTTAATGCAGGCATGCGCTTTGATTTCTGGTACTTGGGCAAAGAATATTCGATTGCACAGGATAACGGAACATTCTCACCGAGAAGTTTTGAGAGTAAAGATAGATTCCAGATGATGATATCTCCCAGATTAGGTGTGTCGCACCCGATTACCGAAAGAGACGTGCTTCGCTTTGC
The DNA here is from genome assembly GCA_023230245.1 of Candidatus Cloacimonadota bacterium. Taxonomy (GTDB): domain Bacteria; phylum Cloacimonadota; class Cloacimonadia; order Cloacimonadales; family Cloacimonadaceae; genus Cloacimonas. The sequence goes on along the minus strand of JALNXT010000010.1, from coordinate 12,335 downwards.
CTATAATTATCAGAACCAACTACCGCAGATGCAATATATCTTTACCAGTAAAACACCTGAAGACGCCAATGTATCAGATGTTATCATCAGAGTTGGAAATCCCAGCCTCGAACCACAGATAACAGTAACTTATGAGGTCGGACTTTCTCACCAACTTAGTGATGACTATGTACTCGATACGACAGCGTATTACAAGAACCTATACAACTATGTGAGCACGAAGATAGAACGGAAACCGGGAGAAGAATCTATTTCCTGGTATAAGTATATTTCAGAAGATTATGGCTCTGCCCGTGGTATCGATATGCAGCTTGAAAAGTTGCTCTCTAACTTCAATACATGGAGTATTGCCTATTCTCTTGCTTGGGCTCAGGGTAATAACTCGTACACAGTGATTCAGGATGAAGCAACTAACTTACGAGAGTTTCCTCTTGATTGGGACGTGCGTCACAATATCAGTTTTAACTACACGTTCCGTATTGGAAAGGGAGAAGAATTCTTTGTTCCGTTTACCGATTTTATCCTTCCTCTGGACGATTTCGTGGCGAACTTCACCTGGAGTTTTGCATCTGGTTCTCCCTACACTCCTCAGAGTTACCAAGGCAACAACAACTTCTTGGATACCAATAGCAAAAGAATGCTTCCTACCCAATCCGCTAATTTAAGGATTACTAAAGGGTTGCAATTGCCAAATAAGACAAGTATGAGATTGTATCTGGAAGTTGAAAACCTCTTCAAAAAAACTAACATCTATAGCGTTTACTCAAAAACTGGCTCGCCCTACTCCAATGGCGACGATCTTCAAGATTCCCAGCTTGGTTATGTGTTTCCCGAAGTGGAATTCACTCACGGGCTGGCTGTTAATAACCCAACATACGTTAATGACTACCGCGGTGTTACCTTGGGCGTCATCTTTAATTTCTAAATTATTCCAAGGAGGAATTATAAAATGAGAAAATTCTCGTTGATTATGCTGATAGTGTTGATAAGCCTTGTCTTTACAAGTCTTGCTTACGCTGTGGAACAAGCTGCGCCAGCATCAGGTGGTGGAATGCAGAACTTTGCTGAACTAGTTTTTGGCAGTGGGCTGGTAAAATGGTTTAAAGATGGTGGCTGGGCAATGTGGCCTATCCTCATGGTTACTATTTATGGTTTAGCCTATGTTATCTGGAAATTCATCGCCCTTTTAACTGGTAAGCTTAATCTGAATAACTTCCTTGGGAAGGTTATCCCGCTTATCAAAGATAAGAAATATAAAGAAGCACTTGCGATTGCTCAAAAATCCAGAGGCCCCGTGGCGGCTATCGTTTATGCAGGCCTGTTAAAGGCTGATAAGGGCGTCGATGCGGTTCAAAAAGCCATCGAAAATGCCGCCGTAATTGAAATGAGTTTCTTAGAAAAGGGATTCATCGAATTATCTTCAGCTATTACCCTAGCTCCTATGTTAGGTTTCTTGGGAACAGTTTCAGGTATGATCAGTGCCTTTGATGCTATCGCTGCTGCCCGTGCGGTGGATGCAACTATTGTTGCAAGTGGTATAAAAATTGCTCTTATAACAACTCAGGCTGGTTTGATCGTTGCTATTCCAGTGCAGTTCTTTAACAATGTTTTCGTTACTATGGTTGATAGCCAGGTTATAGATATGCAACGTGCTTCCGAGAAAGTAATTGAAGCCCTGCTTGAAGCATAGGGGGAATAAATGAAAATCGGGCGAAAACGGAAGGGGAAGACCGAGATACCAACGGCATCTACGGCTGATATCGCCTTCCTGTTGATCATCTTCTTTATGGCAACGACAAAGTTCGATGTCAAGGAAGGGATTAAAATAGTATTGCCACAGGCTACTGAGAAGCAAGAAGGTCAGGTACAATCTCTGACATTGACAGAGAAAGAGATGACGCGATTGCAGATAATGGCTAATGGGCAGATAGTGGTGAACAAGGAAGCTTCGCGTGTAATTGAAAACAATGATCTCGATACCTTGATTCAGCAAAAAGTGAAGATAAACCCGGATATGATTTTTAAAGTGATTACCGATCGTGAAGCCAAATACAACGAGATGGTAAGGGTGGTTGACCGCCTTAAAGCAGCGAAAATCGAAAAGATATCCCTATCTACGAACTAAGGAGGTAATAATGGCTTTTAACTTAAAAAAGAGAAATGCTGCGGAAATACCTCAAAGTTCAATGGGCGATATTGCTTTCTTGCTGTTGCTATTCTTTATGGTATCTACTGTGTTTGTTCAAGAAAAGAAATTTTGGGTAGAGCGTGATAGATGGCCTGTTGCCGAAAGTATTGAGCGCATTCCCAGGAATCATACTTCAACTATTTATGTAATGCGTGACGAGACAATTCTTATTGATGATGTCCCTACGAGGATAGAATCTGCTGAAGATGTGTTTGTCTCTACAACGCTGATTCGTAAGAAAACTGACGATCCAGATTTGATTGTGTGTTTTCGTACCGATCGAGATACTAAATACGGTGTAATGTCCGACGTAATGAGACAACTACAAGATGCTAATACCTTAGTTGTAGCATTCGAGACACAACAGCGGAAGAATTAAAGGCGGATAAAATGAATATGAGCACCAACGACTGGAAAGACATTGCCAATGCTCAATTTGGCAAAGCCATTGCCTTATCATTAACTCTGCTGATCTTTGTCATGATGGTTAGTCCTAAGATTGATGTTCGCAAACAAGTGTTCAAAGTAGATCAAATGGAGCTTGTGGATATTCCCATGGAAGAGCGGGAGAGAATAGAACCACCGCAAACTGAGGTGAGTATTGACGTGAGCTTTGAGATTAGTGATGATCTTGGCACGCAAGAGGTGGATATGAAAGCCTATGAAGATGCTATTTCGAAAATAGGCAATATCTATAGCACTAATGCTAATACTTCTTCTACTGTACAAGATGATAGACCTGTAAATTTCGTTGCCTATGATGATCCGCCTGTAGTAATTGGAACAATTGCCCCCGAATATCCAGATTTTGCCAAAAGGGCAAAACAGCAAGGGACAGTAGTTTTAGAAGTGGAAGTTCTTAAAGACGGCAGCGTCCGTCAAATAACTGTTAAGCGTTCTGTACCTGGTGGGCTTGACGAAGCAGCAATTGCGGCAGTTCGAAAGGTAAAGTTTCAACCCGGGCGCAGCAGTGGGCAACCAGTTGACTGCCTGGTTATCATCCCGGTAGAATTTAAAATCAACTAAATTGGGAGTGTTTCATGAAGTTGAATAAAACTGGAATCTGTCTAAGCTTACTACTGTTATTAGTACTGAGCTCCGCTTATGCGAGAATGGCAGTCCCATCAACTGGAACCAAAAAATTAGACCTATCCAAATTCCACAATGTCGGAAACATTTGGTTGCGAGTTAGTAACTATGGCTTTTTCGGTTCTGGAGATGACGTAATCCCTCAGTATCCTTCCCTCGAGTATCCTGGAGGTAGCGGTACTGATTATCTATATCAGGGAGCCTTGTGGTTCGGTGCCAAAAAACCGCGACGCAACGATTATGGTGAAAAACTGTATTGGCCTACATATCCTCCAGGTGTTGGTTCTGTGCCAATACCAGAGAGTAATCCCCTGTGGAACGCATCAATGACTGCTGTGCTTGATACTCTTGTTACTGTTGGCTTTGATGGTGATGCGGATCTCTATGAGTTTTTACCAGCATACAATCCTTTGCTGGTGTCTAATCCGGATATGGCAGATGCCTACGATAACTACAATCCACTAGATGGTGTCGCTTCAGCTTCCACAAGATTTAATAGACGCGGTGTTGATGATGATGGTGATGGAAAGATAGATGAAGATATGGCAGGCTACACTTTTCCTTTGCGACAAGGTAACGAACTGCCGCCAGCTTTTGCCGATGCAGGGTTTGGTGGAGAGTATCTCTACAACCTTCCCAATAGTGCATTTAGTGTATTGAATGACCCTGCAAATCTTGAAATATGGTTCCCTTTGGGCTTTCAAGAGCTGGCTTTTGATAACTACCCTGCGCTGTATCCATTGAATAGCCCGCTAGATTACCTGTTCACAAATCCACGTGATGACGATGGTGATGGGCGGATAGATGAAGATGGTGCGCCTGTTTCGGAGCAAGATTACATCTCTTTCTATTACGATTATTGTCCCTTTGGATCTCCTGATAAAGATCGCGATTATGGGCAGTCCCAGCGCTACAATACTCATGTTCCGCTTGATGTGCGCGTACGCCAAATGAGTTATCAGTGGAGCTTTGAGTATATTAAAAATCTCGTATATGTAGAATTCAATATCACCAATATGAATAAAGATGATATGCTTTACGATTGCGCTATGGGTATCTACATGGATTCTGACGTGGGTCCGCAAACTTGGGGACCAGAGAAAGCAGCCGATGACAAATCTGGCTATGTGAAAGGACCTGGCTTCGAGTTTGCCTATACCTTTGATGCAGATTTTGATGGTGGGCTTAGCCCAGGTTATGTGGGAGCAAAAGTATGTACTCCAGATCCAGACAAACTGAAGTTCCATTGTTGGTATTGGGTAGTAGGTGCAGGGCCAGATGATTCTGATCCCTTAGACCTTTCCCCTACCAATAAAACAGCCAATGAGAAGTACTGGTTATTAACGGGCAGGAATCCCAATGCAGACAAGTATCTTGCTTTACGACCAGAACTGGATAGTGAAACCGAGTATGTGCAACAAACTGCAAATGATACACGCTTTTTGTTCGCTTTTTATGGAGCTCAACCCGGAACTGCTGATTATAACAATCCCGAGTTAAAATGGGACCTGGCACCTGGCAAGACGATGAAGATCGTGGTAGCAGTTTTCCCAGGGGACACCATACCAGAATTAAAAAAATCAGCTAACTGGGCAAGCACGATTTATAAACAAGCTCAGGACCTAATAGACGTGGTTAAGCCCGATATCTACCCTCACTATAATCCACCGGAACCACCTGAAATCCCTAAAATGTATGCGGAAATTGCAGATGATGGTGGTGTTAGAATAGATTTGTATTGGGATAACCGAAGCGAATTCTCTGAAGATACTATGACTGTTACTTCTGGCATTATGGGCTGGCAATTTCCCGGTGAACAAAACGTTCCGGGCTTGGACAGCGATCCCGATCTATTCCTTCCCGATTATGCAGGAATTCCCGAACAGTTCAGACCCGATGAGTCTCTACCCCCTGCCTTGAGATATAATAATGAAGCCTTGATAAATCCATATACTGCCTATCGGCTTCGTCATGATTTCCAAGGTTATACTGTGTGGGGAAGAAGCGGAAGCGGTAGCCGAGAAGATTGGGAAATGGTGAAACGTTGGGACAAGGTTGAAACTTTACAGGATAAAACAGATTACGATATTAATAATAACTTCCCCACGTCATATCGCGATTTTGGTGGCTACCAGGGAATAGATAGCGATTTACCCAATAAAAACGCTTGGATACCTAGTAATCCTGGTGATTATACCAAATTCTACCATTTCAACGATACCTACGATCTTGTACCACTTACCAGCACAGACAATTTCTACGGATACCCAATCTACGATCCCGACAAGAACTATGGTGATCCTGATCTGCTGTTGCAAGCTGGTAAAATCGATGTCGCATATCCTGGGGATAGTCAATTTGCACTGCGTCAACTTTTGAAGTCACGCTTATTTATGCATCCTGATATTAGCCAAGATGTGTTTGACGAGCTTTATGAATTCAAACTAATACCGTTGCCTGGTTTGGGATATGCGGTGGGTGTTACTCCTTCAGATGCTGATATACAGAGACTCAAAAGCCAAAGATTGGCTAGACGCTATTATAAATCAGAAATATTGTACCCTCCTAAAGGTAAGGAATATTACGTTGCAGTTACGGCTTATGATAGAGGAATACCTTCGGTACCCCTTGGCTCTCTGGAATCTGGTCGAGATTCTGACGCTAACATGAAAGTGTTTTTCCCTGGTAGTGTCGCCAAAGAAAAAATGGATAACATTATGGTTATCCCCAATCCATATATCGGGCGCAGTAAGTTCGATGGCCGTATAGAAAGCGATAAAAAGGGAGATAAGAGCCGTAGATTGTGGTTCGTAAACCTTCCCAAGAGATGTACTGTTCGCATCTATACTCTTGCTGGTGATTTAGTAAAAGAGCTTGATCACGAAGGTGCCACTGAAACTGATATAGTTACCATATCCAAAGCATCTCCTTACAAAGGAATGTCTGCAACGGGTATGCACTCATGGAATCTATTGTCCAAAAATAATCAGATTATCGCCCCCGGCGTGTATCTGTTCTCTGTTGAAAACAAAACCGACGGCAAGATCAAAGTCGGAAAATTCGTTGTTATAAAGTAAGGGAGGAACAGTGAAAAAAATACTAATTCCAATGCTTGCTTTAGCGATGATCGCGTTACCGATGATCCTGGCTGCGAAGCCTTTCGGGAAAACAGGAACAGTAGGAATGCAGTATCTTAAGCTAGGCATCGATGCCCGGGCAATTGGTATGGGCGAAGCCTATACTGCGGTTACTGATGATATCTCTTCAGTTTATTGGAATCCCGCGGGATTGGCTCCTGCATATCAAAACCAAGTGTTTGTCTCACATACAAACTGGCCGGCGAATATCATGCAAGAATTTGCTGCGGCATCATTTACCAATGGTGTTTCAACCGTAGCAGTCTATGGTTCAGTTTTGCATATGGACGATATGGATGTAACAGACGAATTAGCCTTCGATATAACTGGTGAGAAGTTTACCAACAGCGGTATAGCTATGGGGCTGAACTACGCTCAACAGTTTACAAACAAGTTTTCGGCTGGTGTTGGAGCTAAGTACCTTAGAGAAAACTTGTACACGTATTACGTAAATAATTATGCCTTTGACCTTGGTTCAATGTATAATACCGGTTGGAAGAACGTTAAGATTGGTATGGCATTAAAAAACTTTGGGCCAGACATTCGTTACCGTGTTGATGATGATGATGATGGGAAAATAGACGAAGACCCCTTCGATTTGTTCGATAATGATGGTGATGGTGATACAGATGAGGACAGCTCTGAACTAGACAGTAAAATACCAATGAGCTTCTCTCTGGGAATAAGTGGTGATATCAAGCGAGATGAGATGAATTATTGGATTGCTTCTCTTCAGCTTGACAATGTGATAGATCGCACTGAAACTTGGAATCTTGGCACGGAGTACAAAATGGGCAATATCTTTTTCCGTGCAGGCTATCAGATTAATTATGATTCTAATGGTTTTAGTGCAGGACTCGGTTGGCAAGTACCTACCAGCCTTGGCATCTTTAACGTAGATTACGCTTATACAGATATGGGATATCTAACAGAGAGCTTTATCAAAAGCGCTCATCGGGTATCTATTAAATTGAGATACTAGTATTAACTCGTAATAAGAAAAGGAGATAACATGAAGAAAACACTAATGCTCATCGCTTGTCTTACCCTCATAATCGGCATTGTTTACGCTAACGACGTAATGCAAGCTGTTATGAAGCGGACAAATGATCAACCTATTGCCAATATGCGGATAGAAAAAACCCGCAATGCTCCAGTATTTACTTTCACAAAGACACCCACATCTTTGCTTACTTCTTTCAATGACTACATGATTGGTAGCTATAATGGCTTACCATTACGCGTCATTCCAGAATCTGCAGGTGGCGGGTATTTTATGACCTACCATGGCCAAACAGCACCCACAGGGTTAAGGCGCGTTTATTACGCATACTTATCCTCGGCTGGAGAAGTTATTAACAATACAGAAATCACATCATTGCCCGTACCCGTAAAAGAAGGGTTCCCAACTCTTGCAGTAGATCCTGTAAGCGGTAAACCCATGTATGCCTGGCATACAAATTCAGACACCGATGCAGCAAATGAGGTTAGATTTATCTCTGATGCATTTTTCGAAGGCAGCGATGGCTTGTGGAACGATCTGGAAGTAATAATAGATAATCCCACGATTGTTGGCGATACTAATGACAACGAATTTATCTGGCCCACAGCACAAATAGGCCCTTCACCTGTGGACGGTAAACGTAGGATCTACGTTTCTGCACGTAATAGTATCAGTCATACAGTGAATGGTGATCCATCTGAAAATGCTTACATTAAATACGCCGATTTTAACGGTGAAGATCTAGAAAATGCCGTAGCCATGAATTGGCAGACAGCCACCATTCCATTTCTTGACCAATGGAACACTGACCCAATTAATTTCCGTCGCCCCAATCATGCGCTTGTTTGTGATAATAGCGGTAGTATTTACTACATCGGTTACCATAGTATGGATTCCACTCTTTCAGCGCTTGGCGAAGATGATCTCGATGTCTTCAAGAACAGTAATTATGGAGTAGGTGAATGGACTCAATTGACTTCCTCTAGCAATATTCCTACCTGGAATCCGCCAGAATCCGAGGGCGGTCCTGGGTATTTTAAAGACACCGACCTCAATATCCCGTGGACAGATGAGCAGCTAAACTGGTCAATAATTAATTCCAGCCACCTCAATGCCACCATAGATGAAGTTGGCAGAATTCATGTTCCTGCTTTGTGGGGTTATCTTACTGCTAAAGATTCTTACTATCCCTCAATGCAATTTATGAAAGAAATCGTTTTTAATACTACTAACAACAGCTTTAACATCAAAGAAATCTATCCCCAGAAGGATCCCATGGATGATTTTAATCAAGCTTATACCCCTTGGGACATGGAAACACCATTTGGTGTAGTCGATTCCTTCTTTGTGGACAGCACTGGTGCTCCCTTCCCAGGTATCGCTACAGATTGGAACTTTCCTTATTGGAACGAAGATTCACACGATAATGCGATGATGTTCCATTGCAGCACGATGAAAATCACAGAATCTAATGACCATGGCATGTTGGCAGTTGTTTGGCAGAATTCACTGCGAGCCAGATTTTATAATAAATTTGCCGATACTGATTATGCTGCATATGCCAATACCCCCGAAATTTACATTGCCGTATCAGATGATAATGGCGATCATTGGAGCGAACCCATCGTTATCAACAACCAAGAGACTCTCCAATTTGCCGGTCTTAAGCCTATGTGGGTTTATCCCGCCGACAAGATTAAATACGTGGGAATGCAAGGTGAAAATAAGATTGGTAAACTTGGGTTAATGTTCTATGACGATAACACTTGGGGATCGAATACACATTCCCCTGGTGAATTCCCTAATGATGGTGGCAGAGTTATGTTTACCGAAATTCAAGTTGTTTTCCCCCATCCCGTGGCAAACAGCGATGAGACTATTACTCCAGTTACCAAAATGCTCAACCAAAACTATCCCAATCCCTTCAATCCAGAAACTGCCATTAGTTTCGATATGCCCAAAACAGCCAATGCTAACCTTTCCGTTTATAACGTGAAAGGACAGCTTGTAAAGACCCTTTTGAATGGTAAAGCTGATTTTGGCAGAAATAGCTTGGTATGGAACGGCACAGACAATAGTGGTGCCAATGTCAGCAGCGGTTTATACTTCTATCGCTTGTCCACAGATGGCAAGACCGAAACCCGCAAAATGATGTTAATGAAATAATCCCATAACCCTATAAATACAAAGAATGCCCCGGTTAATCCGGGGCATTTATTTTTGGCAGAGATGCCATAAACGTAATCCCACACGCCTCGTGTGGGGTTGACAGCCGAGGCGTCTGTCATACTGATTTATGACATTTCAATTTGAATACTGTATTAGCGGCAGAAAGCCCAGCCAGCCAGCCTGTGGATGCAGCCATCTGGATGTTGAAGCCTCCCGTGGGAAGAGCGTAATCCATTATTTCACCGGCAAAATATAGCCCGGGGCATAAACGAGATTGCATCGTCTTGGCATTTATCTCTGTTAATAATATGCCTCCCGCACTAGCCATGGCGGTGTTAAGAGCGTTTACCCGTGATATTATGTATCGACAATCCACCAGGATTTGGACTAGTTCGCGCACTTGCTTTTTGCCCAAACTACTCATCGTGGTTTGGCTATCAAAGTGGTTTTCATCCAGAATCACCCGCAGCAGATTCTTGGGCACAGGCGTATTCCACAAAGCATTAAGGATAGTCATACTTTTTGCCTTTTTGTGCAATTCGGGAATCAATTCTCTGCCTCCCGGTACCCAACACATAGAGATTTCCATGCCTTTGGTGAATCTATAGCAGTTATCTAAGATCAATGGCCCAGAAAATCCTGTATGGGTAATAAGCAAATCACCTATCGCGCTGACGCTCTTACCTGCGCTGCTAAACGTAACTTTAGCATTGGGAATGCTAATTCCTGCGCATGTTGAGTAGCTATCAAAGTTTTCAATATTAACGCTTTGCAAATGCGGCCTGAATTGCTGAGGTTTATGCCCCACAGCCTTTGCAAAATTAAGTGCTTTTCCATCAGAACCGGTTAGGGGGTAGCTTGCCCCTCCGCTGGAAAGGATCAGCTTTTCACAAGCTAACTGCTGCCCATTCTCCATGTCCACGATAAAACCTTTCTCGGCGTGCTTGTGTATCTCGAGCACCTTGCTATTCGTTAAAATTAAGACTCCGGCTTTTATCGCCTCTGCCACCATTGCATCCCGCACATCTGAGGCTTGCATGGATTGGGGGAATACTTTGTTATCAGCGCGAATAATGCTGGCGCATCCTGCCTCTGCCAATAAGCTTGAAAATGCATCGTTATCAAAGCCGTAATAGGCGGGTTTCAGGTAGTTTGCATATTCTTTGCAACGTGCTAAAAACTCGTTCACGGGAAGGTGATGAGTAAAGTTACATTGCCCACTGCCGCTAAGCAGCAGTTTTTGCCCACAGGCGGGATTACCCTCTAACAGGGTTACTTTTCCTGGTCGTTTGCCAAAGGCTCTGCCGGCTGAGATAGCCGCTGCTAAGCCCGCAGGACCTCCCCCAATGATAATTATATCGGTGTTGTTCATTTGCCAATTCCTAAAGTACATCTCATCCAATTATCCTATTTTTATTCGCTTTGATATGTCAAGCGAAACAAATTGTAACCACAGCCGCCCCGGCTGTGAGCACTCGAGGCGGTTACGGGAAGTGTAGATCCGCCTCGGCTCTGCACACTGGTGGCGAGTGTGGTTATGAAAATGAAAAACACCTAAAATGGGTTTTTACCTCTTGCTTTACAATGTATATCTTCCATATATCCCCCGTATATCAACCGTATATAATATACGGATGATATACGGTTGTTTAACTTGTGTTATTCATCCATAAGCAAGCACGAAAACGACAATCAAAAATGGGGGGATACCTGATAACAGTTTGTGCTTGACTGTTTTCGCCACTGTTCATAATAACCTCAAACTGATTTTCAGAGGTGGATAATGAAAGTTTCGCAGGTTTTAGAACACATAGAGTGCTTTGCTCCCTTAGGCTTAGCGTTAAGCTGGGATAATGTAGGCTTGTTACTGGGCGATAGGGATTGGGAAGTATCCAAGGCTTTAATCTGCCTGGATGTAACGCCTAATGCCGTGGATATTGCGATAAAGGAGAAGTGCGACATCATTATCAGCCATCACCCGCTCATCTTCCGCTCTGTGAAAAGTATTGTTAATCCGCTGTACATCAAGCTTATCCAGCAGCAAATAGCAGTAATCTGTCTGCATACCAATCTGGATGTGGCAAAGATTAGCGTGAACCACATTCTGGCTAACAAGCTGGGCTTGGAAGTGTTATCCCCCTTAAGCGTAGAAAGCGGCGCTATCAGCCATCATGTCCAAACCTACTGCCCGCCGGAAACCGCAAAACGAATCTGCGAAGCAGCCTGGCAAGCCGGTGCGGGTGAAGTTGGCAATTATAGCCGCTGTGCCACAGCTTATGATGTGCAAGGCTATTTTGTGGCAGGAAGCGGTAGCAATCCCTTCAGCGATGGCTCTTCTGGCATTAAAGAAACATCTTTGGAGTTTAGCTGCGATTCCTTTTTACTGGTAGCGGTAATAAACGCTATCCGCTCTGCCCATCCCTATGAAACTCCTTTGATCACCCATCATCCGCTGGAAAACCACAACCCCGCTTTCGGTTTGGGCTTGGTGTGTAAATACCCACAGAGCCGTAGCCTCGCTGAGATTGCCAAAGTGGTAAAACAGCAGCTCGCCTGTCCCCAACTAAAGCTGTGGCTGGCAGGTAAAAAGCAAGATGACAAAATAGATAGGATTGCCATATGTGGCGGTTCGGGAGCAGCGCTGCTTTCCGCTGCGGAAGCCAAGGCACAGCTATTTATCAGCGGAGATATCTCGTATCACAGCTTTCTGGATAGTCGCATCCCGATTATTGATGCCGGGCATTTCTAC
>JALNXT010000298.1 GCA_023230245.1 Candidatus Cloacimonadota bacterium | reverse complement strand
CATTATTAACTTCCTTATAGGTTGCATCTAAAACATTATAAGGCGTCCACCATTGAGCCATTTGCCAAATTGGTATTTTTGAATATTTTGCTTTACCATCATAATCCAAATGCTTATAAATTTTTCTGTGGTTGATAGTTGGATTGATACCAAGTAAATGAAATCCTGTTTCAAAGGATGAATCTGTTAACAAATTTACTATTTTCATTAATTACCTACTTTCTAATAGCTTTAATTGAAATACCTCTAATTGTGGAAGCTACATCAAATGTCCCAGGCACTTCCCATCCAAAGTTCATGTATCCTATTTGCATATTTTCAAAACGTGCACCAACTAATGCGTTATTATTGATTGCATATATAAAAGCTTCTTTTAAATATGGCAATACATCAATTTCAATGTTATACGTTTTGTTCATTTGGATTTTTTCATCAAAATAATATTTTGAGGACATTGAATAAATCAATTTACCTGTGGTCCCAGCGGCTCCTTGATCTATATGCGCTGAATGAGGAATAAAATCATTTCTATTATCATAAATCGGAATACCAAACCAAAGGAAATCTCCATTTTGTCCAACATCTTCTGAACCTTCAGGAACTACATTTCTCAAAGTTATATACCATAGTAACTGTGCAGCATGTTTTCCTGGGTCATAATCGCTTCCCATTAAATTATTTACATGATGTATGGTAACTTCCATTTTCAAAATCAAACTTGATAATTCAGACATCCCAACAGATTCACTGAAATTTTGTTCTATCAAAGCATGCGTCCATGGTTCATTTAATTCTCTTGGTCCATTTTCGTATTCTTTTGAACCAAACAATTCCATATATAGATAGCCATTATCTTCTGGATTCATTTTTAATATTCTTGAAGGGGTTTCATATATATGGACATTATTAACTTCCTTATAGGTTGCATCAACAACATCATAAGGCGTCCACCATTGCGCCATATACCATATTGGTCTTGAACTAGGCAATGCTGTACTACCATAATCTAAATGTTTTTTAATTGTTCTACCATCCTCAACCGGACTAATTCCTAAAAGATTAAATCCTGTCGCAAATATTGGATCTTCAAGTAGTTCAACATTTTTGTCATCGTTGTCATCATTATCGTCATTATTATCGCGTTTTTCACAGCCACTTATGAATATTAACGATAATAATGCTAAAACAATTAAAGTCATTTTTTTCATTTAATAAACTCCTTATTAGGTGATACTTTAAATGCTGATGCAAGTTTTATTAAATCTTCATCATTTATAGGTTTATAATTTGAATAGTTATTAATTATTATGTACATCATTGCTGCTTTTTCTACTGTTTCAATCAAGCCAAAAGCACTGTCAAAAGTATCACCTGAAGCTACAACACCATGTAATGGCCACAAAACGATTTTATAGGTTTTAATTTTGTTTGCGGTATTTTTTCCGATTAATCCATTCCCTGGTATTTCCCATGGAATTATCCCTATTCCTTCAGGAAAGATAATAATATTTTCTGTGTTTAGACCCCACAAAGCTTTAGTAATTTTTTTTTCGTTTAAATCGACAACAGCACTCATAATGTTTAAATAAGTAGCATGGGTATGAATAATTACTTTATGGGTATTATCTACCTCTAATCTAGCCATATGAGATGATAAATGTGTACTTAATTCTGAGGTTGGAACTTCACCTTCTTTTAAACCCCATAAGATTTCTGCGTATGTTCCACATTGAGAAATTCTCATGATACAACTATTGGCTTCGGGATTACTTTTAACGTTTCTAAAATATTTTCCTGATCCAGTAACTAATAAGTATTTTCCTGATAATTTATGAGCATCTATTTGTAATTGATGAACTCGCCCTTTTTTAGATAAATCAAGATAAGGTGATAGTTCTTCTTCTGACAAAAGATACGATACGTTTCCTGCATTTCGTTCATCCCAACCGTTAAGATACATTCGATCAATAACATCAGAAAATTCTTGAATGAATTTAGATTCTAAAATGTTTTTCATATTAACGTTTTCCTTTCAATGAAACTTCATAGGCTTCTATTTCTTTTAGATAATCTAATCCAACGGGTTTATTATTTTTTAAACAAATATAATCATAGATTAATCCAAATGGTAAAGATTTTATTTCTTCTATATAAACTAGTCTTTTTGTATAATTCTGTTCTTGTTCAATCTGATGTAATAATTCTTTAGGTTCTAATAACGATTTAAGAAGTGCTTTTTGAGTATTTCGTATCCCAATAACCCAAGCAGCTATTCTATTTATTGATGCATCAAAGTAATCCAAACCGATTGAGGTTTTATTCAGTAGTTCATCTCTTACTAACGCATCAGTAATACTTTGTAAATCATCATTAAAACTTACAACATGATCAGAATCCCATCTAACTGGTCTTGATACGTGTAACATAAGATGGTCAGTAAAAAGCAAAATTGATGATAGTTTATAACTTACTTGTTCAGTAGGATGAAAATGACCAGCATCCAAACAAACGGATAAATTGTTTTTCACTGCATAAGTTAAGTAAAATTCATGTGATCCAGTGGTATAAGATTCAGCACCAATACCAAATAACTTTGATTCTAAAGTGTCAATCACATTCGGGTATGTAACCTTATAAATTTGATCAAGGGAATCTTTTAGCAATTTTCTAGGGTTCAATCTTGAATATGGTGTATCTTTATAGCCATCAGGAATCCATAAATTACATACGCTTCTTGAGTTAAGTTCTTCCCCAAAATAATTAGCTATTTTTCTAGATTGCTTAACATGTCGTATCCAAAAATCTCTAATATCTTCATCATTAGATGATAATGTAAACCCAGTAGATGATAATGGATGTGAAAATAAAGTTGGATTAAAATCAAGCTTAACATTGTTATTTTTAGCCCATTGAACCCAAGATTCAAAATGAATAGGTTCAATTTCATCCAATCCAATTTTATCTTTAGTATCTAAATAGATAGCGTGTAAACTTAGTCGATGATCAAATGGAACTAGTTTCAATACCTCTTCAATATCTTGTCTTAATTCTTGAATATTGTTCGCTTTAAAAGGATAATTTCCAGTAACGGATATACCTCCAGTTAACGCTTGTTTATTATAAAATCCTTGAATATCATCACCTTGCCAACATTGAATGGAAATTGGAGTGTTTTTTAATGTTTCAATTGCTTTTTCCACATCAACGCCAAGTGATTCATATAATTGTTTAGCTTGATTATATCGTGTAATTACACTCATAAACATACCCCTTTCATAAGTTTTATATATTTTTTATAAACCTCTGTTAAATCTTTTTTGGGCAAAAATACTTTTTTCTCTTTATTATTAAATAAAC
>JALNXT010000296.1 GCA_023230245.1 Candidatus Cloacimonadota bacterium | reverse complement strand
CTTCCGGGGCAAGAGGCAGCTACCACCCCAATGTTTGGTTCATCAGTGCAGCCACCGATGTCCCCAACCCCGCAGTAGCAGTTAGTCCTGTGGATAGTGCTACAGATATAGGAGTAACCTCCAACCTAAGCTGGAATCACACGGGTGGCGATCCTGATGATTACCTGTTTTCGATGTGGACTTTGAACCCACTTACTTGGATAGAAAACGGGCTGGTAACCACCGCCAAAAGCTATACTCCCGCCACTTATCTGGATTATGGCAAAACCTATTACTGGCGTGTAATTCCCCGCAACAGCTTCGGTTCAGCAATAGGCTGTCCCAATTGGAGTTTCACCACCATGGCTGATCCTTCCATAGCTACTTTCCCGTGGACGGAAAGCTTTGATGGCGCATCGTTCCCTCCCAATGATAGCTGGCAACGTGCAGGCGGTAACCTAGTTGATCCTATTGTATTAGGCGGCAGTAGTATATGGGGCCAAGGTAACTGGTTAAACATCGCCGGCACAGACAAAGCAGCCAAGATAAATGTATGGGGAAATATAAACGGCTGGTTGATAAGCCCGCTCTTTAACGTCAGCGATCCCAACACATACCTTACTTTCGATCTCGCCTTCCTAAAATACAATCAACCTCCCACGGGAACACCACCAGCTTTAACTGGAGATGATGACCGTTTTGCAGTATTAATCGGCGATGGCTTCACCTGGAGCACTGCAAACATCGTCCGTGAATGGAACAATACAGGCTCACCCTACGTGCTCAACAACATCAGTACTACTGGTGAAAAAGTAATCATCGCACTTAACGAGCACACCGGGCACATCCGTATTGCCTTCTACGCAGGCTCTACTATTAGCAATGCCGATAACGACTTCCTCGTCAATAACATGTATGTGGGTGCCTATCTGCCCGAGCCTAATGTGGATATAGCATTGGATTCTGTGCATGACACCTGCATCCTTTCCTGGAATGATGTTTCCGGGGCAACGTCGTATGATATTTACGAAGCCGCTACTCCCTATGGAGAATGGAGCTTCCTGGCAAACACCACAGGTTTCGCTTATGAAGTCAATACACCTACGGCAAAAGCTTTCTACAAAGTGAAAGCAAAAAACGATAGGTAAAGACAAACCTAACAGAACTCATAGCAATCGCCGGTTGAGCTAATACTCAACCGGTTTTTACTTGTACCGGGTTTTGGTATTGCTGAGGAATTACCCTCGCGAAAACGAAGGAATCACCTGAAGTTTCAGCAAAGGGTGCTTTGGGGGCATGCCTTAAGTTTCTATTTCTTCTCAGAAGGGGTAGTTAAACGATTATCGCTTGACAATATATGTAGCTAACGAAACCTGACGCTCTAAACTTAAATATAAGACCAAAGGTGGTGATTTGTTTGCCGACAGTCGTAGCAAAAGATAATGAGTCCTTCGATTTTTTACTGAAACGCTTCAAGAAGAAATGCGAAAAAGCTGCTATTCTTTCCGAGATAAAGAAAAACCAAGCTTACGAGAAACCCAGCGTAAAGAAAAAACGCGAAGCCAACGCTGCACGCCGCAAGATGCTTAAAATCCAGCGACGCATGCAACGTTACAATAAATAGCTTTCCTGTACTAGGAAAGGTCTTGTCACACAAAACTTAGCTACAGGGATTCGTCCCTGTATGCTTTTTTATAGTCGGGAGAAATCATGGGAATATTAGATTGGACTATCTTAGGTTTTCTGCTATTGTTTATTATTCTGGGCTGGCGCAAGGGTGTTGTTGCCGCACTAATTCAGCTAGGCGGTTATGTGGCCACCTTCTTTTTGGTAGGGCATATTTTCCCGCTTGTCCAGCGTAGTCTATTGGTAAAGTATCAGTTGGCACATGGATTAGCCACGGTAGCCTCTGTCGTGCTGATTCTGGTGCTTGCCGTGGTAGTTGTAAAACTCACTGTTTACGCTTTTAACCGCTTTATCTATGCTGTTAAGCTCTCCACTTTTAACAAAATTGTCGGTGCTGCTCTCGGTTTTGGGAATGGCTTGTTGGTAATCTTCATCTTTATGGTGATGCTGGATTTTATTCCCTCTATATCCACGCCTTTGAAGAATGGAGAAAACCATCGCGTATATGCCGGCATAGATGTCCTTAAGGAGGATATGTTTAGCAAGCTGAAGCTTGATGAACGAATGAAACTGATCACGCTGCCCAAATTAAACAAAAATACCGAATCCACCCCCGAAGCTTCTAAGAATAAATGAGCTATCACAATCCTGATCTGGAGTATGATGTCCTGATTAAGCAGCTTGTAAAGTGCTGCCACAGCTCCCTTGGGATTGCCATTGCTGCCGATCTGCATCCCCTTTCAGATATTAGCATAATCCGTAAATCCCAAACCTTGGTGGCAGAAGTGCAGGAGTTACTTGCCCGAGGTCTGGAATTCGATTTTGAACCGCTTAGCGACCTGAATCCCCTGTTTGAAGATAGCCTCCACAGCCTCTTTGGTTACGAAGAATTCACCGCCGTTTTCAACAACAACCATATCTCCGATGAAGTGCTGTCCCGCAGCGAGTTAATCCGCGAGTTTCCCCATTTGAAAGCCATATTTATGCGCTTAACTGCCTTCCCGGAGCTTAACCGCCGCTACGTTGAGATCTTCGATTGGGAAGGCAATATCCTGGATACGGCTTCACCAGAGCTGGCGAGCATCCGCAAACGCACCGGCATCCTGCGTGCAAGAATCCAGAAAACCATGCAAGCCCTAT
This sequence comes from Candidatus Cloacimonadota bacterium, assembly GCA_023230245.1. GTDB lineage: Bacteria > Cloacimonadota > Cloacimonadia > Cloacimonadales > Cloacimonadaceae > Cloacimonas. Next base: position 614 of record JALNXT010000296.1, on the reverse strand, counting down.
TGGGTGATAACCGCATTGAAAAGTTCCTGCAGGACAAGTTCGTTACCCAACGTGAAGATCGCTATGTGCTGCCGATCAAGGAGAGTGCTATGCCTTTTGTGGATGGCATCGTGCAGAGCCATTCGGGCAGCAAAGCCACCGTTTTTATCGAGCCTGTGTCGGTTGTGCCGATGAACAATGAACTGCAGATGGTGAAACAGGAAGAGAAACAAGAGATATTCCGCATCTTTTCGCAATACACTATGCAGGTTAAAGCCATGCAACGCCAGATATTAAGGAATCAAGATAATTTGGCGCAGCTAGATTTCCGCTTTGCCTGTGGACGCCTGTGTAAAAGCATGAATGCACAAGTTCCGCAGATTGTAGAGAAACCTTTTATCAATCTTAACAATGCCCGCCATCCCTTGCTCATCATACGTTTAGGAACTCCCGCCAAGGTTATCCCCTTCAATCTGGAACTGGGTGAAGAGCATAAGATCGTGATCCTTAGCGGGCCTAATACCGGCGGCAAGACTGTGCTGATGAAAGCGGTTGGCTTGATTACCCTGATGGCTTTATCGGGACTTCCCGTACCGGCAGATGCGGACAGTACAATTGGCATGTTCAGCAATGTT
>JALNXT010000297.1 GCA_023230245.1 Candidatus Cloacimonadota bacterium | reverse complement strand
GACGGCGAAGAGAACGTGTTAATACTATTTGTGCGGTTCCAGGCTGGGTGAAGGGTGTGTAATTAAGCGTTAAAGCTCCTGTAGCATCAGTAAGCCCCACGCCGTGTAACACATTATTCATGGAAAGAGCTACCATGGTATAGGGATCAGCCTGAATATCCATAGTGCTAAGCCCTAAGAATAGCTGTGGGGGAGCTTGGAATGTGTTCTGCGCGGGTATTCCCATGTAAGGAACCAGAGAAGGATCACCCATTATGGAGTAGATTTCCCAGTAGTAGTTTTTCAGGTTGCTATTTTGCGCAACCACCGCCATGTTACCCATAAATACCATGCTGCCGGCATTGCCTGCCCAATCTGCGAAAGCTTCGTTATGTTCATGGAACAGGGCGTCAACTGCGCCTATACGGTTTGGAACATAGGGAGAACCAGCAGCAACGATAGGTGGCTTGTAGCCAACCCCCCAATAATAATCTTCATCCCAGTAGGTGCTATTAGTGCCACCGATATAGATAATTGCGCCTTTATTAGGAGCACGAAGCCATGCTTCTCCGAAACAGACATTGGTATCGAATTTATTGGTAAGACAGCAGTTCCCAACCACGAACGATGATTCATTAATATTCTGGAGGCTATTTACGTTGGAGTTTGTGAAGTTGGGGTCATACCATTCCATAATATCACCATGAGCAGTATAGTTTATGTATCCCACCCCTGCCGAGGCTTTAGCTATTATGGCAGCATCTGAACTCCCTGAAGTGGGATACGGATAGTTACTGCTGTTAATGCCATGAGCGGCATTGACGTAGTTGTTTATGGTATAATTTAGTTGTCCATTGCCATGGGTAGGCCCAAAGTTATTATCCACACCGGCAATCATGATGGCATCGCCCAAATAGGCATCACTCGGCATGGTATATTGTTCATACATAAGGGTTTTGTTTACTTGGTTAGTTACTTCTGCGGCAGTGGTGGCAGAAAACCTCCCAAAATACATTTCTGGAAGATAGTCAGATCCCTCCAAACGAACATAAGGATGGTCTGTGGGGTGAGCTCCGTATCCGCTTACTGTTGCGCTATTGGCAGGAACTTGCGCTACATCGCCAACGATCAGCAAATAAGAGGGAGCTGGGTTTTGCGGGGTAGCTGCATTCCACAGGTTTTGCATATAGGTTTTAATGCTGCTTGTAGTGGTTCCGGTTGTGGAAGTGGGGGCAACTATTACGTTGTAGCCTTCTTGGCGTTTCCAATCTATGAAAGGCTGCATGGCTGCCATAAAGTTATCCGGCAGAATAATCACATAGCCCAGAGGGTATCTGTTTAGGGTTGTGCGTGAAGATGTGTAATTTAAGACAGTCTCTTTGAGGTTGTTTTCAAACACGGGAGAATAAGTCTTGGCTTGCAAAGCTTCTGTTGCACCAAAATCCGCCCCTTGATATGTAACCTTCACTTCTGCATTGTATATTACTTCCAGTTGTTTCAGGCTGGGATTATAGCGAACAGGCACAAAGTCCAAAGCAAAAAGCCGGGTGCCACGCACCATGCCCAATTCTGTAACGCTAATGGGGCTGTAATCTGTCCAGCTATTGGAATTGTAAAACTCACGGTTTACAGTAAAGGGTAAGTTGTTTAAATCGGCAGATTTGGACACCGAAGCTTGACGAGGCATCAGAGGGTAAACAATGCCGTTTTCGCTTAAGTTAATCGTCTTTACACTAGATGTATGTATCGATGCGGATACCACAGCTCCCAAGGGCACGCTGATCAATTGGCGCATCAAGGGTAATGAAGGTACGCCCTCTTGGTTTGTGCTTGTATAATTTAAAATCGATAGTTCAGTCCAGTTGCCTTCTATTGAGGAAATTTGCTGGTAATGTAAATCGTCAATTGCATAGCGTACGCTTAACCCATCCAGGTTATTGCGCAGTAACTCTACAGCCATAGGTGTGTTTTGCACGGTTATTGTTCCCGGTGCTGCGAATAGCGCAACACTGAAAAGCAACAATGCGAGAACGAGTATGTGGTTTTTCATGTCCACTCCTTATATTTATCAATCACTATTATCCTTGGTCAAGGTTTCCCTTGGGTTCAATATATAGTATAAGCAAGTTTGATACCGAACCTAAGAAAAAAGTAGCTAAAAATTCACCTTGACCATATCAGCCTTGCAAAAAAGAGTCAATCATCTTGGTAGAAAGAGGATAGAAACGGACTTATGAACGTTTTACAGATTATCAATTTTATCGGGGGCTTAGCTCTCTTTTTGTTCGGTATGAACAAAATGAGTGATAACCTTAGTGCTGTTACAGGCAGCGAGATGCGTCGCATCCTTAAGAAACTTACCAATACGCCGTTTAAGGGAGTATTGGTGGGGCTTGGGGTTACTGCTCTTATTCAAAGCAGCTCTGCCACTACGGTGATGATGATTGGCTTGGTGAATACCGGCGTTATGACTCTTAACCAAGCTGTGGGTGTGGTGATGGGAGCGAATATCGGCACCACAGTTACGGCACAGCTTATTGCCTTTAACATCGGACAATATGCCTATGTTTTCGTAATAGGTGGCGTGATTCTTCTCTTTATGCGCAGAAGCCGTAAAATGGAAAAATGGAGCCAGATTCTTATTGGTTTTGGCTTACTTTTTGTGGGCTTGAATGTGATGTCGGGAGCCGTGGCACCGCTAAAGGATTCGGAGCTGGCAAAGGTTTTTATCATCCGTTTGTGTGGCAATCCCATATTAGGAATACTTACCGGCACTCTCTTAACCATGGTGATCCAAAGCTCTTCCGCCTCCGTAGGGATAGTTATTGTGCTTGCAGCCAATGGTTTGATCCCCTTTGAAGGTGCGTTGTATCTGGTGTTTGGCGATAATATAGGGACAACGATAACCGCTTGGTTGGCTGGCATTGGCTCGAATAGCACTGCTCGCAGGGTTGCCATGGTGCACACTCTCTTTAATGTGATAGGCACGGTTATCTTTGGCTTTCTCACCTACATAGGGGTTTACACCTTGATTATAAACAGGCTTACTCCCGGGAATGTTTTCTTGGGAGAAAACATCGCAAGGCATGTTGCCAACGGGCACACCTTCTTTAATGTTTTCAACACCATCATCTTTTTGCCTTTTGCGGGGCTGCTGGCACGCATAGCAACCAAGATTATTCCTCCCGACAAAGAAGAAACCATTTCCTTGGGCGAGCCTAAACACCTGAACTATCTGGTGATAGGCAATGCGGAGCTGGCAATAGAGCAATCCCTGAAAGAGATGCGCGAAATGCTTCGCTTGGTGCGCATGGGTCTGCTAACGGCTTATGAAGCCTTTAAGGATAAAAACTACAAAAAACAGATTAGAGTTTCACGCA
>JALNXT010000295.1 GCA_023230245.1 Candidatus Cloacimonadota bacterium | reverse complement strand
CCATCAATACAGCATCTAATCGGTATCGGATAAGCAAGGGGGAGTAAGCCCGCCCGCTAAATCGTATCCTATAATGGGGTAATAGATTAGGCGAATATTTCACAAGCTGTGAGATTTTTCTTGACTAAGCATGGCATCATGGCAATATGGGCATATAGACATTAATGATACGAGGAAAATATGAAAGAGCTACGTGAATTAGAGACAATAACCATTATCATGAAAGCCATGGCGCACCCCAGCCGCTTGTTTATCATCCGGGCATTGGGCGATCGCGAGCATTGTGTTTGCGAATTGGCAGAGATGGTGAAAATAGACCAGTCCACCATGTCCAAGCACCTTTCCATTCTGAAGAACGCCGGAATAGTAGAGGGCAGAAAGGAAAACAATCAGGTTTATTATTCCCTGCTTCGTCCTTGTTTGCTGGATGTGATGCAATGTGTGATAAAAAACCCCTAATCAGATGAGAGGATAACATGACAGAGAGACTTAAACAATTGAAAATATTGGGGATTATGCTAGCGGTCTTTATCGCCGCTTATTTCATCCCCTTCCAATCAGCACGTTTTAAAGGTGGTGTCCTGGAAGCTTTTTACATGTTGCAGGATTATGCCAGGCTCCATGTTTTGTTATGTTTGGTTCCAGCGTTGTTTATCGCGGGAGCGGTGAGTGTATTTATCAGCAGTGCCAGTGTGATGAAATATCTGGGACCCTCTGCCAAAAAGGTTGTCGCCTATGGGGTTGCCTCGGTATCGGGAGCGATTTTGGCAGTTTGCTCTTGCACTATTTTGCCCTTGTTTAGCGGTATTTACAAACGCGGGGCGGGCTTGGGACCTGGAATAGCTTTTTTGTATTCTGGCCCTGCCATCAATATCCTTGCGATCGTGATGACCGCCCGTATCTTAGGTTTACAGATTGGTATCGCCAGGGCTGTAGGAGCCGTGGTTTTCAGCATCGTGATCGGTGTCATCATGCAAATGCTCTTTCATAAAGAAGAACTGGAACGTCAGAAACAAGTGGCGGGATTTGAAGGCGCAGCGGAAGCTCGCCCCCTATGGCAAACCGTTATTTACTTTGCCCTGATGATCCTGATTTTGATATTTCTCAATTGGGCAAAGCCAAACAGTGCCACAGCCTCGGGATTTATGGCATGGGCATATCAATATTAATGGTTCATCTCTGCGGTAATTGCGTTTTTACTGGGCTTAACGCTCAACCTCTTCTATGGCTTTCATATATTAAAAGTGTTAGCAATCACGGTCGGGGTGGTGGTGGCAGGTTTGGCATTTCCCAGCCAGCCGCTCATCGCATTTGTGAGTGGCTTAATCCTCATAAGCCTCTTTTTGGCATTTGAAAAAGGAGAGCTAAATGACTGGCTTGGTTCCACTTGGGATTTTACTAAACTAATTATCCCGTTACTATTTCTGGGAGTAATGGTTGCCGGTGCCCTTTTGGGGCGTCCCGGTCATGAAGCCTGGATGCCCTCCCGCTGGATAGAGATGGCTGTGGGCGGAAACTCGATCTGGGCAAATCTCTTTGCTTCCATATCCGGGGCATTTATGTATTTCGCCACGCTTACGGAAGTCCCCATCTTGCAGGGACTTTTGGGAAGCGGTATGGGGAAGGGGCCAGCTTTGGCACTGCTGCTTTCTGGCCCGGCGCTGTCTTTGCCGAGTATGCTGGTGATAAACACCGTGCTGGGATTCAAGAAAACCGCCACTTTCGTGAGTTTGGTGGTTGTTATGTCCACCATAACCGGATACATGTTTGGTGTATTCTTTGGATGATATTAATGCTAAAACAGGCTTAAAAAAGGAGTCAAAATGATTATCATAATACTGGGGACTGGCTGTCCTAAATGCAAAAAGCTGGAAGAAAATGCGCGCATGGCGATCAAGGAACTTGGCAGCGATGCCACGATTGAAAAAGTAACCGATCTGGATAAGATCATGGATTATGGGGTGATGATTACACCGGCTTTGGTGATCGATGAAAAGGTTGTATCCAGCGGGAAACTGCTGTCAGCTTCGGATATAAAAGCACTGATCAAGTGAAAACTATGGGAATTCCAACGGAAGTTTCAGCTTTTACGTGCGTTAATTGGTCGGCTCAAGGAAAAAAGCTTGACAGCATAGCTGCTTAGAAAATGTATAATCACTTACGAATTATCCCATATCTAAGGAGAAACAAGGAATATGTTAAGAGTTTCAATCGCTCCCGATGGCAAAGAATATGCCATGCCAACTGATGCAGAAGCAGAACAAGAAAAGCTTATCCTGAAACAAATTACCGAAGAACAACGCGCTATGGGTCGCAAGATTGTGGCTGTGCAAGGCTTGGGCTTTGTGGGTTGTGTGATGGCTTCCGTGGTGGCAGATGCCACAGACGAGAACGGTAAACCAATTTATTATGTTCATGGACATCAAAGAGCCTCGAAACGTTCCTATTGGAAGGTTCCGGTAATCAATTCCGGAGTACCGCCAGTGAGTTCCTCCGATGCTGAAGTACCCTTGATCTTCCACCGTACTGTGGTGGAAAAAAAGAACTTCCGTGCCACCTGCGACGATAGCGTTTACGCTCTTGTTGATGTAGTAGTGGTAGATATTCAGCTTGATGCCACCAAGCCTGCTTTTGGCGAAGCCGAAAAGGGCTATTGCGACATCTCTGCCTTCCGTGAAGGGATTCGCCTCTTGGGCAGATACATTCAGCCGCACTGCATGGTGTTGGTGGAAACCACTGTTCCTCCGGGAACCTGCGAAAAGGTTGTGAAGCCTATCCTTGAAGAAGAATTTACCAAACGTGGTATAGATATTAAAGCGAATCCACCTCTTGTTGCTCATTCCTACGAACGCGTGATGCCGGGTGCAAGATACGTGGAATCCATTCGCGATTTCTGGAGAGTATTCTCCGGTGTAAACCCCAAAAGCATAGAGCTTTGCCACGAGTTTCTCTCCAACGTGCTTAACGTTAAAGAGTTTCCGCTTACCCAGCTTGACAGCACCAATGCCAGCGAGCTTTCCAAGACTATGGAAAACAGCTATCGCGCCGTGAATATTGCTTTAACTTTAGAGTGGGCGAAATTCGCCGAACAGATTGGTGTGGATATCTTTAAGGTACGCGATGCCATCCGTAAACGCAAGGGTACGCATGACAACTTACTGCGTCCTTCTTTGGGCGTTGGCGGTTACTGCCTAACCAAAGACCCTGTCCTGGCAAATTGGGCAATGAGTGCCTTATTTGGTGTAGAGGGGACTCTGGATTTTGCCATCCGCGCCGTAAACGTAAACGACACCATGCCGCTACATACCATAGATCTTATCAAGAAGGAATTCAAGAGCTTGCAGAACCTTAAGATTGCTGTGCTTGGTGT
>JALNXT010000294.1 GCA_023230245.1 Candidatus Cloacimonadota bacterium | reverse complement strand
CTGGCAGTTACGCTGTGAAGACCATACGGAAGGAATAACATATAGTTACCGTCAACATCCGGATGAGTGGTATAACGCTGATTGGAGCTAACCTTGCCATAGACAGGACTGATTCCCGAGGTGGGAAACAGTAACCCGTGCAAGTATCCTTGCTTCTTATTCACACCGCTAAGCTGGAAATCGTCAATGAACCAACCCGTGTTTGAGGTAGCGGCATCAGAACCAAAGCGGAAGCGGAACATTACGTTCTGTCCGGCATATTGGCTAAGATCAAAGCTGGGATTAAGCCACTGCGTAGTAACGCCAGTCCAGCCAGTTTCGCCATCCAACGCACCCAAACTGTTTGCATTGTAAGCTCCGACGGGAGGAATAACTGTCCATGTCTCTCCACCATCAGAAGAGATAGAGACATTGGCACCATCAACGTTATTTTCAAAGCCGTAACGGTGATAGAAACTCATCACACTGCCGGTGCTTAGTAAATATGCAGGGCTATAGAGGTTGTACTGCACCAAATCAGGATAGTTACCAGATAGGTTAGTAGCCCAGAGTTTCTGCCCAGAATGCGGAGCAAATTGTGAAGGTGTTCCCCATGCCCAACCTGTCTCCGGCACAAAACTGCCCCTATTCAATTCAAAATCTGCTGCAATATCAGGATTGTTGTAGAGAACCTGAAATTCTGCAGTCAGAGGTGATCCATTGGAACTGCTTGCCGTCAATTGGAACGGTAGCGTTGCTACAGTACCAGGCACAGCAGAACAGTCTATCTGGAAGCTAAGCTGAATAATGTCATTGGGAGCAATACTATCTAGGGTTAGCTGTGGATTTAGCACCACTAATTGTGCGTTGGAAGAGATTAGGTTTAAGGATACATTAGAAGCAGCTACCACAGATTCATTTAGCAAGTTTACTATTAGATTCACGCTTTCACCAGTATCGACTATGCCGTTGAAATTAGCAGCATGATCGTCCACCATAAAAGATTGATACTTTAAGCTTGAGGCTTTAACCTGAAAACTGAAAGCTCTATCCCATTCATCCTCTCCGGCAGTGACGTGTAGCGAGAAGTTTATTACTTCGCCATCCGGACAAGTAGGAGAAACATGGAAGGTGTAAGGGATACGGTTCACACCGCTATCACCGGGGGCAATAGGATAGTATAAGGAGCTATCCATATTCATAGTTACAAAGGGGTTGGTTGTGCTAAGCACAGCGTTAATATCATTTGCAATTACATTACCGGAATTCATGATGCTCACACCCAAGCTTATATCTTCATTTGGCTCGCAAACTCCATTGTTATTATCATCACTAATGTAGGTTCCGTTCACAATCAGATGAGGCTCTGCAATGAAGGTTGGGGCATTGGTAATATAAATTGCTTTTCTGTTGCTAAGGGGCGCAGCAGCAATTGGATATGTGTTGTTAAAGGTATATTCGAGACCAACTTTTCCGGTATGATCCTCTATACCAATAGTACAGTAATTTCCATGTTCATTACCAGACTGATTATCAATGTTGTTGAAAGTGTGGTATTGGATTTTGATAGGGCCGTCTCCAAAACTAGTGGGGTAAACAGCTTGGTTATACAAAATAACCTGGAAAGTTTCTGGAGAAGTACCCGTTCCACCACCATTACGTAAATTATACCACTCAATCGTGAAGGTTTGATTGTTCACGTTATACCAGGTGTAGATTCCGCTACCACTGACCGTGGCGAGATCATCCCAAAAAGCTGCAATCATCGGGTTGGGTCCCATGGCACCAGGAAGACGGAAATTACGGAATTCGGCATTGGCGGTTACACCCAAAGCAATAAAGCCATTGGAGCAAACGGTTATCTGCTGGTATGGCCGGCCATAGAACTGGAAGGGGAAGGGAAGATTAACCACGGCAAGCGGACTTGCACCCTCCTGATCACCTTCATCACTGCTGGAATATCCATCAGAGATGGGCAAGGCTGTGCCTAAACCGCCTTCACTTGGGGCAATTCCATGCCAATCGTAAACAGGAGCTTCGGGATAGCCGATATCCAACCAATCGTAGATAACATATCCGTGTGAATCGGGACCCAAGGGATCATGATTTGAAGTATGCCCAAGCGTAAACATGAATTCCACGTTTTGATCGAAACCTGCATCGTTAAACAAGTGCATCTGCATGGGCACAATAGTACCAGGAATAGATTCGGGACGTGCACTTAGAGTAAATCCATCAGTAGTACATGTAACTAGGGAATCGGCAGCTACGCCACCGAATACAGCCATATTATCTGGAATCGCCAGCATATCATTCATGGAATGCAGCGTAGCATTAATACCAGAAACTGAAGCGGTACCTATATTTTTAATGGTAATCTTGAATTCAGCAGTTTCACCGGGATCAAGGAATTGATTGTTCCCGTCAGAAACCAGGCTGGAAACATATTCTATTTTTGCTGATTCCACAGGTAGAAACTCTGATACCACGTATGCAACAGAGCTTGAATCTGTTAAATGCAAGTATAAGCGTATCATTGACTCGTGGGGTGTATTGGGCGCAATCTGGATAACAATTGGTGTAGCATTAGTCCCAAATTCTCCACCTGATATAGCGGGATAACTGATAGTCGGATTCAGGATAACAACATTGGCGTTTTCCGAGCTGATAGTACCCGATATCCCACTTATTGTGGTGGTTCCAGTATTGGTTAAGCCAAATGTTACTTCTACGGTCTCTCCGCTGCCTGCAATTCCATTTCCGTTGCCTATTAAGGCACCGCCAGTTACATCGTTTACAATCATTGAATCGGGAACAAGAGTAGGAACGCTTGCCACGGGAATGGTAGTTTGCTGGGGCCTAAAATTATGTGCACTTACGGTTAATACCGCATCACCGACAGTCATACCGCTAGGAAGAATAAGGATAACGCTTCCATCTTCGAGAGTAAAGCCTCGCGAGATGATTGTAGATCCCATACTAAGAGTAACTGCGGCACCACTAACTGGCACACTAGCACTATCCGTAACTACGACATCATACAAGGTTAGTCCCAATGAAATTGTTGCGTTAGATTGCACATTGAAGTGATTGGGGATTCCTGTATATACTTCCATTGTAGGATCGCCCATCAGGTTGCACCAGTGGGTAAAACTATTGACATTTGCAGGTGATGAGACCCCAAATATCTGAGCCATATACAGTTTGCCATGCAGCAGAGCTTCTCCCATGGTACGCATATCGTGCGCGAACAAACCTGCAAAGATACCACCATGCAATACGTTGTTAAAGGTTGTGTGCGTGCTGGAGGTACTCATTCCTATGGCAGTAACCGTACCTTTAGGGGCAGCAGTGGTTCCATAGCGCAGCATCTGTTCTGTTTCAGCCAGACCGCCACTATAA
>JALNXT010000292.1 GCA_023230245.1 Candidatus Cloacimonadota bacterium | reverse complement strand
TAGCCTTCCGCTTTATAGGCTTTTGCCAGGTAGCTGCCTACCTGACCGTTGGCTCCGCTAATTAACATCAGTTTCATAGGGTCTTAACCCAATCTATAATCTCATGGGCTAGGACGAGCTTACTACCTTTGATAGTGATCCCATTCAGTTTCTTGTTCTCTGGCAGCATAGGGATTTCGGGTAGTTTACCGATCACTGTAATTTCACTAACATCAGCACCAGCAACGCTAATATTGTTGATACAAATCATATCCAGCTTTTTGCGCTTAAGCTTATCTAAGCCTTTGTTAATTAAGTCATCTGTCTGCGCTGCAAAACCTATCAGTTTCTGTTGGGGCTGCTTCTTGTTGCCCAGTTCTTGTAAGATATCGGGGGTAGCCACAAGCTTTAAAGAGTTAGATTCTGTTTTGGGCAGCTTGGTGTTAGAGATGTGCTCTGGCTTGTAATCCGCAACGGCAGCACATTTAATAATCCAATCCATGTTGGCAAATCTGCTCATCACCGCTGCGTACATCTCATCTGCACTTTCTGTATATACAGCCTCTTCCAGATAATGGGGTGGGGGAGCTTCGATATGCCCGTGGATAAGATACACTTCTGCTCCACGCAAGGCAAGAGCACGAGCAAGTGCCAGTCCCATTTTGCCAGATGACCTGTTGCTGATAAAACGCATGGGATCGATAGCTTCAAGGGTGGCACCGGCGGTAACCATCACTTTTTTGCCAGCCAAGTCTTCACCATAGCTTAAGTAAGTTTCTATTGCGGCAACAATCTCTTCATTAGGAGGGTATTTACCTTCTCCGGTGTAACCACAAGCCAGCATGCCTGTACTCGGCTGAAGGATGTGATGCTTACGGTCTTTTAAGGTTTGTAAATTAGCTTGGTTGGCAGCGGATACAAACATATGTACATTCATGGCAGGCACAACGAGCAGCGGCTTTGTGTGAGCTATCAGCAAAGTGGAGAGTAAATCATCGCCAATTCCGTGTGCAGCTTTGGCAATAATATTTGCAGTAGCTGGAGCAATAACCACCAAATCCGCCCAATCCGCCAGGCTAATATGCACAATCGGATCTGGATCATCGAACAAGCCTTGGTGAATAGTGTTATGGGTAATAGCTGCAAAGCTGGTGGCTTGAACAAAACGCAAGGCGTTTTCTGTAAATACGCATTTCACTTCGTAGCCATATTTATAAAGTTGGCTTGCCAGATCTATCGCTTTGTAAGCTGCAATTCCACCTGTAACGCACAGTAATATTCTCTTTTTTGCCATTAACCACCTCTTTGTTAAAGAAACTCTTTAAAAATGAATAGCACTTTTGTGTCAAATGAAATCACTAAGTTCAAACAAAAGGATTGACAAAGATTTGATAATTTAGACCCTTGTGTTCATCTAATCATAGAATTAGCGAGGAAATGATGGACAGCACTGAGAAACCACACCGTAAAGCTGGTCGCAATAGGAAAAGAGATAAAATACTAGATTCAGCTATCGAAGTATTTGCCCTAAAAGGCTCTAATTCCGCTACTATTGCGGATGTAGCAAAGAAAGCCAGAGTTGCGATGGGGACTTTGTATGTATATTTTGAAAGCAAAGAAGCCTTATTACAGTGCTGTATGGATGAGGTTATCAGTATTGAACTTGAGGCTATCATCAAAAAAACGGCTACTATAAACGATCCCATGGATAGACTATACGCATTTTTCATGCAGCATATCACCCTTGTACACGAAAAGCCTTATGTCGCCAGATTCATTACCGTGGAAGTTCGTCAGAGCGAGAGCTTTGCGCATCGCAATCCGGGTTATAATCCCATGCAACGCTATTTGGATTTTGTGGAAGAAATAGCTGTATCCGCTATCAATAGCGGAAGAATACGAGCGATTGACCCCAAAGCGTTCTCCCTGTTGTTGGTAGGCGCAATGGATCTCATTATATGGCAATGGCTTGCAACGGACGTCCATCTAGATATTGAAACCATCACTTTCCATATTCGCCAGATATTACAGCATGGAATACTGGGTAAAGAGCTTGTGTGAAATCTACTAAGCTATTCTCCCCAAAACAATTGTCGTTCCTGCGGAGGCAGGAATCCAGCCCCTGTAAGCACCACACACTTTTTCTTATCTCTCTGTTTATACTTAGCATCTTCAGTAGCGTTTCTGCGCTTCAAATCCCTTTAGTAATCACCTGGGATTCTTCTAACAACGCCTCCTACACAGAAGTTCAAACCGATAAAGAGATGTCTTGGAACGAATATTATCGCATAGGGATTGCCGTTGATTCGCTTGTATATAAGCAAGCTGAGCTAAGGTTTCATGCACAAAACAGAGCAAATTTCTTAAAGAACTATATCGAACTGAAAGACATTCAATTTACCTATCGGATGGATAATTGGTCAGCGTCGGCATCCTCTAAGCCCATTGGCTATGGACTGCGCGAAACTCTTAATCCTTATCATCTAATCAGCCCTGCTAAAGATGACTACATGTTTCAGGCAAGCCGCTTTAATGGTCTTGGGCTAGCCTATTCTAAGGGTGAAACAACGGTAGGTATATCCTTGGGCGGAAATGTGCAAAACCAGTCAATAACCTCCTTAGATGCAGCGTGGGAAAATCCAGATCATTCCCTCCAGCTTTCCTTTACACAAGAGACCAGGGCAATGGATACTTTTTGGCGAACCCCGGTTAGCATTTCTGCAGCGAGTGTTAATTGGAATACTAAAAGTGTTCAGTTGCATTCGGAGCTTGCACTCAGTTATTATCCCAAACACGGTCTAACCAATGAGCATTTCAGCACCCTTTCTCAGCTCGAACTGGGTATAAAACCAACGTTGCGAAGCTTTATATATGTAAATGCCGAATCAATGCAGCTTGAACCTAAGCAAAATGCACTCCAACATTTCCAGACATCTTTCAGTTACGATATAGCGTCTTTCTCGCTTACTCCGGGCTTTACTCTTGACACTTATGATAAACAATCTACCCATAGTTATCACTTTCTTGCAGAGTGGCGCATGGCAAAGTCCCAAAGATTGGGGATATTTTACCGCCTGGAACAAAATAGCATTATCAAAAGCAGACACTTATTTGGGCTACAAGCAGAGCTAAGCTATGGCATATAAGCTTTGTTGCGCTGCCTTGCTGCTTATATTACAGTTGTTTACGGTTTCGTGTAATTTGCTTACCAAGCCTCCACAAGCTCCTCCGATAATCACCATCACTTTCGACGATCAGAACGCCAATGTGTTTTCTGTCGCTTTGCCCATCATGTCACAATATGGATATCGGGGCAGTTGCTTTGTGAATAGTGGCAAATTGGGGCAGAATGGCTTACTTAGTGTAGATGAGGTAAAATCTCTAAACAACCAATATAATTGGGAGATTGGCGGACATTCC
>JALNXT010000293.1 GCA_023230245.1 Candidatus Cloacimonadota bacterium | reverse complement strand
TCCGGCACTCCTTCGATGAATAATCTGCATCCCCTGGCGCATATTCTGCAACTCCTCCTCACTCTGATTCGATTTTTCAGCTTCTTTACTAAGTGTCTCCGAAAGTGATATGATGGGGGCGATGCTGTTCATGATTTCATGTGTGAGAACGCTAATTAGTTTTTGCCAAGCATCTGCCTCTGCTTCCTCCTTATAGGAATGATAAGCTTGATTACGGAAAACTTGTAAAGCCTCATTCATTTGGTTGGAAAGACGGTTGAGCTCATCATCAGTGTTTTTTTTAGGATAGTGAAAAGTGAAATCTTCATTTCGGATACCTGAAATCATTCGCTCCATTCTATTAATAAGCTTTCTTCTGTCATTATAAAGTGAGAAAGAGAGGACTGCGAGAAGAATAATAAGAAGCAGCGATGAGAAATAGAGTTTATGCAGGAACAACCACACTGTAGCTAGTGACAGTATAACAATAGCCACTATTTTGAAGATAAATAAATATTTAGAGTGTATTTTCATCTTATTAGTTCTACTGTTTATCTATTTTACGATAGAGTGCAAAGCGTGATATCCCCAGCAGATCGGCAGCTCGGGTTATGTTCCCATCGGTCTGCTTTAAAGCCTGATCAATAGCATTATTTTCTAGTTCCTCTAAGTTGAGACTCTCTGTTCTCTTACCTTGTGTGATGGGGGTAAGCAGAAAATCGTCAGCATAGAGTGTGTATCCCGATGAGAGGATTACAGCACGTTCCATAGCATGCTGTAACTCCCGCACGTTGCCAGGCCAGGAATATTCTCTCAATTTCTTCTGTGTCGATGCAGCAATGTTTTTGATCTCTTTATTATATTTACGACAATATTTTTCCTTAAAAAAATCGGCTAGTAGCAAAATGTCGTTACCTCTTTCCCGAAGAGGTGGAATATGTAACTCAATGGTGTTGATACGATAGAGTAGGTCTTGACGGAAATCACCCTGATCTGTCATGCTATGGATATCGGCATTAGTGGCACATATAAGACGTACATCAATGGGCAGTGGTTTTGTTGCTCCCAGACGGATGATCTCTCTTTTTTCGATGACCATCAACAACTTGGACTGCATTGTGGGTGATAGATTTCCAATCTCATCAAGAAAGAGAGTGCCTCCCGAAGCAATCTCAAACCGCCCCTGTTTCTCTTTTTTTGCATCGGTGAAGGCTCCTTTCTCGTATCCAAAGAGCTCGCTTTCGAACAGTGTTTCGGGAATACTGCCCAAGTCGATATGCACAAAAGCATTGTCTGCGCGCGGTGATGAGTGGCAAAGGAGGTGGGCAATTAAATCCTTTCCTGTTCCATTTTCACCCAGTATAAGGATGTTGGCATCTGTATTTTTCAGTTTATTAACGGTGTCGAACAACGACAACATTGCATCGCTCTCACCAATAATTTCGGGCATCAGCGGTCTGTTGCTTTCTAGAACGGTTACCTGCTTTTTGAGTTCCGATATTTTATCTTTGCTTTTACGCAGTTGCAGAGCGGAGAAAACAGTAGCCAGCAACTTTTCTCCCTCCCACGGCTTGAGAATAAAATCGGTAGCACCCGCTTTGATGGCTTGCACTGCTTTTTCAGTATCTCCATAAGCTGTAATAAAAATCACAACCGCATTTGGATCAATGGTGCGAATTTGATCGAGCCAATAGAAACCCTCTTGCCCACTGCTAGCATCCTGGTGAAAATTCATATCAAGCAGAATTACATCGGGTCGAAATGATTCAATAAAATGGAGGATTCGTTCAGGCTGAGTGGTCACCCTCACCTTATCCACGTGTGTCTTCAAAAGTAGGTTGAGCGCAAAGAGAATATCTTCGTTATCATCTACAATTAATATTTTTCCCTCTTTCAGCATAATTCTTCCTTCATAAATAGTGACTCCCAGAAAACTTCCCGTTTTGAGTCTTTGATAAGAAAAGGTCAAAGACAAAGCCTGTTCCGCCTGCACGGAAGCTTTAGAAGTTTTTTAAACAGGAGTTTACTTTAGTAAATGACTGTTTGAAAAACGAGAGTAACACAGTATTTGCCCTTTTATTGCAAAGACTAATAATCAATATGTTTCATCGCAATCCATTGAAGCTACAAATATAACACATTTATTGATGGAAAGGTGTGCGATAGTGCACTTCATTTGTGCGATAGTGAACACTTTCTTACTTGAGGGTTTGAGTATATCTGTTTGTTTGATAGCGCGTTACATTAATGGCATCTTTATTGCTTATCTATTGATGTATGAAACGAATCTCATTGTATTTGCTCTCTATGATTCTGTGCAGCACACTATATGCACAGGAGGTGCTGCCTCTCACATTGGATGAGGCAATTGCCCTTGCACATGAGCAGTCACCACAAGCAGTAGCTGCTCGACACAGATATCGTGCAGCTTATTGGAACTGGCGCACCTTTAAGGCTAACTACCTACCAAGTCTCACATTCAACAGCCACAGTTCTCTCAACCGTTCTATCAATCCTGTCACCTTGCCAGATGGCACCGATAGTTTCTTGCACAGAAACCAGTTGCTTAACAACGGGAGTCTTACCATCAATCAGAATATCTCTTTCCTTGGCGGGAACTTATTTCTTGAGTCGGGGGTGGAGCGATTGGATCTTTTTAGTGACAAGAGACACTCTTTTAAATCGACTCCTGTTGTGATAGGTTATTCGCAAAGCTTATTTGGCTACAACCGCCTAAAGTGGGATAAGAAGATTGAACCAACTCGCTACACTGAAGCCGAGAAGAGTTATCTTGAGACCCTGGAGCTGGTATCGGCTGTCGCTACTAATAAATTCTTTGGGTTGGCAACTGCGCAGAGTAGGCTACAATCTGCCAACTATAACTATGCAGCAGCAGACACCCTCTTTCGGTATGCAAAAGGGAGGTACGATATAGGTACTATTACGGAGAATGAAATGTTGCAATTGGAGATTAATCATCTTACTGAGCAGAGCAACCAAATGAACGCTGGTATTGAAGTAGATAACACAGTTCAAGATTTGCGCAGCTTCTTAGGTATTCGCGATAATGTGGAATTAGAAGCAGTAGTTAGCGGGGATGTACCTGTTTTTGTTGTTCCTGTAGCAGATGCGCTTCATTTTGCTTGGCAAAACAGTCCCGATATTGAGAAGTATGCCTTTCAGCAGTTGCAGAGTGAGAGCAATGTGGCGCAAGCAAAAGCATCGCGCGGATTTAAAGCAGATCTTTATATGCAGGTGGGATTGACACAGACAGCAGAACGACTGAGTGACGCATACCGTCACCCGATGGATCAGCAGCTGGTAAGTGTAGGTATCCGTATTCCATTAATAGATTGGGGAGTGGGCAAAGGACGAGTGGAGGTGGCAAAGAGCAATCTTGAAAAAACAAAGACTGAGATC
>JALNXT010000291.1 GCA_023230245.1 Candidatus Cloacimonadota bacterium | reverse complement strand
GTGGGCACTGCAGGCTGCTAATCCGGAGATAAACCTGGCAACGCTTAGCAGAACGCAGATAGAGATGGATAATCTACCCTGCATTTCGGTGAAAGCAGCGGTGGAAGCTGGATTGTTGCAACAGGTGAAAGGCTATAAAAGCTTAAACGCTTTGATTTAGTATATATTAACTTATACAATCGGCGACGATAACATAGATATAGAACACTGCGAGCTACCACTTCAGCTTTGTCCTTAGCTTCCCTGCATTATATTATAAAAAAGGAACAGAATGTGCTACTCTAATAGTACCCAAGGAGGATGAAATGAAACTTTCATGCTTTAAAATGTGTTTACCCTTATTGCTAATAAGTATGTTTACAGGGCTTTACGCTCAAATAGTTGATCTGCCCTATTATCAGGATTTTGATAGTTTAACGGTTCCAGAGCTGCCACAGGCTTGGCAAGCCACCGTTCCCTCCCTTGATGCTAATATCCGCACCGATACAATAAATCCGCAAAGCAGCCCAAACTGTTTAAGGATATACAGCGGGGCAAGTGCAAACGGGATTATGCAGGTTATCTTACCAGAGCAACAAAATCCTGCCCTGATGAACACTTTAAGATTGAGGCTTTGGGTGCGCTCTTCCAGTGCTACAGCGATACTATCCTTTGGCGTGATGTCCGATCCCTCTATCCCGGCTACCTATAGCCAGGTGCAAACGATCCAGCCCGGTACCGTGTGGCAAGAACAAATCCTGAACCTTAGCACATATACTGGTTCTGGTAAGTATATCGCTTTACGCTGCACTCCCTCTGGGCAAAACACCTATTTCTTTATCGATAATGTGGCTCTTGAAAGCATCCCTCAGAACGATCTGGCAGTTGTTTCGCTTACGGGAAACAACACCCCCTCCTTGAACTATGCCAATACCTACCATGCAGAAATCAAAAACTATGGCTTAAACAGCCAGACTAATTATCAGATTAAGCTCTATGGACTGGGAGACACCGAATTGGCGAGCGTAGCCGGCAGTTCAATAAATACGGGCGCAACTGCCATGATAAACCTATCTTGGACACCCACTACAACTGGAATGAATGTTCTCTATGCTGCTGTTATGCTCAATGCGGATGAATTCCCTTACAATAACAGTAGCAACGCAATTGAAGTATCCGTAATGCAGAATATAGCTATTCCACCTTTACAGCCAACTAACGAAGAAAGATTTCCGCTTGATTTCTTTTACAAAAACTCACTCTGTCAATATACATTACTCCCAAGTGATTTCAGTTATCCTCCAGTGTCCGGAATGATCACTTCTATCGAATTGGTTAACAATTTCTCTTCGAACATCGTTAACACTCCCTGCAAAATATGGATGGGAACCACAACCCAGGTTGATTTACCCAATAGCTGGATCCCTACATCGCAAATGACCCTAGTGTTCGATGGCATGAATAACTATCCAAGCGGTATCAATAATATCCGCTACCAGCTTAATACACCATTCCCCTATAACAATGGACAAAACCTCGTATTTATGTTCTACAGACCCATGGATAATACTATTTATAGCTCCTTTGATAAATTTGAGTGCCGTCCTGGGAGTTCTAATCGTACCCGAAGAGTGTTTTCTGATACAACAGTATTTGATCCCAATAACCCTACCAATACTCAAATAGCACTTAGCAATTTAATTCCTCTAACCCGTGTATATATGTATCCCGCATTGCTGGGAAACGTGAGCGGAATTGTAAGAGATAATCTGAATATGCCAATAGCAGGAGTAACGGTTAAACTTGGGGCTTTAACCACTCAAACCAATGCTGATGGCAGCTATAGCTTTCTTGGTGCTGCTGCCGGAGAGAAAGAACTGAGCTTTAACAAAACCGGATACTATGCTTATACCCAAAATGTGATGGTTAGCCCCATCCAAACTCAGCTTGTTGATATGGTGCTTTATAGACAGATGGGAAGCCTATATGCTTATGTTGTCAACAGTTCTGGTGTTCCTATTCAGGGGGCAACTATCCAGATAAACGAGCAGAATAATTTGACTGATGAAAATGGCGAATGTAGGCTTGATCTCCCCGCGGGAAGCTATACCTTAACTGTTTCTAAAATAGGGATGCTTACGCAAAACATAGAGAGCCTGATCATCGCACCTGAGCATACTACCTACCAACAGGTGATGCTATTAAATGAATCAGCAATTGATGATCCTGCTACACCTGAACTCAGCAATCTGCTGATAAACTGCTATCCGAACCCCTTTAGGGAGAGTACTTGCATTAACTATCGGCTGAAACAAGTGGGAAAAGTAAACCTATCTATCTACAATATAAAAGGGCAATTGATCAGAACTATGCTTAGCTCTACGCAATCGCCCGGAACATACTCGCTCACTTGGGATGGCAAAGACACGAATGGACATGAAGCCAGCGATGGGATATACTTTTACCGTCTGCAAACGGGTAGCTTTGTGAGCAGCAAAAGATTGGTTAAACTCGGTTCACTTTAGTTTAGCTTTTCCTTTTAACCCTGCGGAAATCCCAAGGAGGGATGGGGCTTTTGTCTGCCCACAGCCCTCGCTTGTTACTTCTGGCAATAGTCTCCAAACGGGCAAGCGCAGCATCTTTATTATATTGCTTGTAGTGCCAGGCTAAGCCCGCTTTCAAGAGTTCCTGATTTAAGCTTCTGCTTTTGCCGTAATATACCATGCCCAAATAGCGTTGATAGCGGTCTTTTTGCTTGTATTCCACCCGCACTTGCTTGCCAAAAACTTGCGCAGAGACGAAGTTCTTCGCTTGTTGCCCGAAAGCTTGTTTCTTTTCAGGGCAATCTATGCCATCCAGACGAATAGTATAGGTAGTACTGTTTTTCAGCACCACAATAGTATCACCATCCTTCACAGCCGTTACTTTGCCTTGAATGGTTTTGGCAGAGATACAGACTACGAGCAAAGAAAATGCTATTGCCAGTAAGCACGCACGCCGGGTTAGGAGATTAGTTTTTCTTATCAGTTTTGAACCCGATAGGTTTGTTCTCATTCTGTCCCTGCACTTTAATCTCGCCGAATTGGCTCTCATAAGTTTCCACGTTCTTTTCCAAAAGCTGCATAAGCTGTTTGGCATGGGAAGGGGTCATTAGAACTCTGGAATAGATACGTGCATCGGGAATACCGGGAAGGATGCGTCCGCAATCTACGATGAATTCCGAAGGTGAATTGGTAATCACGAAGAAATTTGCGTAAGTTCCTTCGCCTACTTTCTCGTCGATCTTGATCTGGATTTGATTCTGTTGTGGTTGTTGGTTTGACATGTTATTCTCCTTAAGTATGTTTAGTTATTTAGTCGTATTAATGCTGCATGAGAGCCAATTATTACTCCCTTATCAGCGATATCATCGATAAGCTGGTTATAGTGTAGA
>JALNXT010000290.1 GCA_023230245.1 Candidatus Cloacimonadota bacterium | reverse complement strand
CCTGCTTGGGAACAGCGTCTGCAAGAAAACGACATCATCCTCAGTATGGATGGCAAGGAAGTAACTAACTTTGCCACCTTTGAACGGCTGCGGAAACTATACCGTGCAAATGACACCATTACCATGGAGCTTTTCCGCATGGGAGAAGTGATTAAATTCGATTTCACCTTTGGCTCACGCGATAGCAAGACCACCGAAGAACCCAATGAGCTGGGTACACCTGCAAAACACAAAAAGACCGTAGGCTATGGCGGTGGTAGCTGGATACCCATGTGGTTTAATACTGATATGACTGATATTAACACGATTATATCCAACATGGGCTTTGCCAAGCTCAATGAAAACGGTGTGCTTATGCAAGGTGGTGGTGGTAAGGGCAATATAGGTAAGGGTTTCTTTATTGGTGGGCAAGTTACCACCTATGAAGACAACACCAAAATACTTGAGCCTACCCCAGGAAGCAACTATCACCTGTGGTTACGTTATGAGAATACGATGGGTGGTGTAACCCTCGATAAACGCTTTGCAATTACAAATAACCTCACCACTTCCGCTGGCGTTATGCTGGGTGCCGCAAGCCATACCATCGAAGTATTAAAGAGCAACTCAAATTACGATTGGACAAACTGGTCAACAACCGTTCTTAACAGCAATAATACACATACTGTAGCCAAGCGTAGTTTCCTTGTTGTGCAGCCTCGCGCTGAGCTTATGTATCATTTTCTGCCTTGGTTCGGGATTCGTGCCGAAGCAGGCTACACTTATGGCTACGCCCCCAAAGAAGGTTGGAGAGTTAAGGGCTTAAATGACGATAATTTCGAAGTTCTACACTCCCCCAATACCGAATATCAAGGACTAAACGTTAGCATAGGTCCCTGGTTCGGATTCTAAATTTTCCCAAAAGCAATCCCTCTCAACATCCTGTGAAAAGCCTTCATCACCCCGATGAAGGCTTTTCTTTATGCCTTGTTGCTTGCGGGCATTGTCCTATCATTGCCCACTCAATGCCCTTATTATGGGCAATGAGTGCGCTATAATAAGGAGATAGAAGTAAGGAAGTTAATAGTTAAGCTGCCCTGGGTTGAAGGTGGCTTGGTTTTGTTTGGAATGGGCTACTAAATTCATTGTTTCTTTTTAACACGGAGAAAAGCTGAGTTAAAGAAGAGAAAAGCAGAGGGGATGGAGTCCTTGTCGCATTTCCTTGGTTTGTGAAGGCGAACTAACTTTAGCGGACGATAAATTATAAGTAAGCTTTACCAATTATCATGCGATCTGGACTTCACTATATGTAAGTATAATACTACCAGTATGATATTAGCGCAGCCTAACCTGCTACAACAGCGACTTGATAAGTAGGGGAATCATAATCTCGTGGTGCCCGATGAAGTAATAGCCTTTCCCGCCGGTTTCCACAGGTCTTTGTACCACATTAACCTTGGCGCGGTAGTGCATATTCATATCGAACACAGCGGTGGTGAAGTCTTTCACGCAGCCCTTGATGTTGCGGGCAACGGTTAAAGCCTTTAGGAACACTTCGGGGATGATAACCGCAGAGCCGAAATTGAGGAACACCCCGCCGTCGTTCAAGTTTGCCACTTGCAGGCAGAATATCCTAAAATCCCTCAGAGAGCAATCGCCTATTGCCTTGCCGTCTGCGTGTTTACTTTGATGGATAATATCCGTGCCTAGCGCAACTTGCACGCAAAGGGGAATATTGAGGCGAGCTGCGTTTGCCAAGATAGATTTATCGGCATTGGGTGCGTCAAAGAGCAGCGCTTCGCCCAGTGCTTCGCCCAAACCCAAGCCGTTTGCAGAGCCGTAGCTAATAGCTTTATTGATGCCAAACGAAGTCTCTTCAGCCATGCCGAAAGAGCCATCTGCCAGTGCGATGGATACGTCCTCAGAAGTGTTGCCGAAGTAGGCAATTTCGTAATCGTGAATCGCCACAGAGCCGTTTACTACAATGGCTTTCACATATCCGGCTTCCATCAGCTCGATAATGAGGGGTGCCAAACCGCATTTTACCACATGCCCGCCCATACCAATGATAATAGGCTTGTCTTTCGCTTTAGCAGCTTTACACGCCGTAATCAGCTCTTTCAAATCGGCAGCGGCAAGGATATCCGGAAGGCAATTTAGAAACGCAGATGTATCAACCTTTCCAGCTTTGGCAAAAGCATTAGTGGCCACTTTACTATTGCGGTCTTTGATAGAGTATGTGCTTATCTCGCCGAGGTTTATCTCCGAGTATTTACTCATGGTATCTATCCTCTTCGCTGAAAATACAGCCACAATATTGCTGACGATACATACCCGCCTCTTTGGAAAGCTGAATGCCTTTCTGCCAGAGGCTACGCCAATCTTCGTAGAAAAAGTTTAGTTTATACTCTTCTGCCATTGTTTTGGCGGTGTGGATGATTAGCTCATGTTTTTGGTGTCTACTATACAAAAGAGTCGTGCTAAAGCCGTCGAAACCTTTGGCGGAAGCTACTTTGGCGGTTTCTTGCAAGCGTACTTGATAGCAATATTCACATCTGGTTGCTATGTTATTCATCGTTTTAATGAGAAAAGGGACTAAGCCGTAACGGTTCTCCTCAATGAGTTCAATACCTTCCTTGGCACAAAACTCTCGTAATGTATCACGCCGTTTTTGGTATTCTAAAAGAGGATGAATATTGGGGTTGAACCAATAGGCGCTAACCTCATAACCGTCATCTTTAAGTTTGTTGTACGGGGCGATAAAGCAAGGTGCACAACAAGTGTGCACCAATAGTTTAAGAGCGGACATAGTGTGGCATTTCGCCAGGTAACACGAAGGACATCTCTACAAGTCCGGCTACCTTGCCATCGCTAAACCAAGGCTGCTGGTAAATAAGCTTCTTTACTTCACCTTTTTGGATGGTGTAAGAATGGGGTTTACCGGTAGCTAACATCTCTTTAATAATATCGTTGCAGTGGGCAGGGTGATAATCGAAAAGGTTCTTGCCGATTAGTTCTGCTCCGCCATCGCCTTTAAAGGTGGCAATGGCGCGGTCGTTCATTTCGGTAATAATGCCGTTTATATCGCAAACGGTAATCGCTGCGGGGAATTCCTTAATCCAGGAATGCATTAGAATTCCTTTAAGATAGCTGCGGCTACGATGCCACGTTGAATCTGGTTAGTTCCTTCGTAGATTTGCAGGATCTTGGCATCACGCATCATTTTCTCTACGGGATATTCTTTCATATAGCCATATCCACCAAGGATTTGCACTGCGTCGGTGGTAACTTTCATAGCCACATCAGAGGCATAGTATTTGCACATAGCGCTTTCTTTGGCATAATTCTTCGCTCCCGAATCCACCATCCTGGCGGTTTGCATCACCAAGGCACGCGCTGCTTCTATCTGAGTAGCCATATCCGCCAACATAAACTGGATGATCTGATTGCT
>JALNXT010000289.1 GCA_023230245.1 Candidatus Cloacimonadota bacterium | reverse complement strand
TTGCCTTTAAAACTTAGATATATTACTTTCATACTTATATTATTTTTAATACTAATAACTGGTTTTTCCATGTTTTTCCTCCTATTATTATTTTCTATTATACACAAATAATAACTATATAAAAAGACGACATGGCTAAAAAATACATTTTTAATCTAAATGAGATTATTTTTTTTCAAATGGAAAAAGAAAAAAACTCCCGTTTGGGAGTTGATTCTTCATAATCTGTGTTGGGTGACCTATTTTGATACACTTACAGCACCCCTATGAAAAACTACAGCACCCTTGTTAAATTTTACAACACCCCTGTGTTTTATTACAGCACCCCTAAAACTGATGGCTTTGTTAGGCCTTTTTTGTCAAAATTTGTTTTACCATTTACACTATGCTTTTTATTCATTCAATATATCTAATCATTTTTGTACTTTTCTTTAAGTGTTGAATCATACCAAGTCGGAATAATAATACTAAATCCTTTATACCATTGATAAACCTTGTCAGCAACTTCTAATGCAATTTTAACTTCTTTATCGCCAAAAGTTATCGCCCACGGTATATGCCCAATACAAGACTCAGCAGCGTATAAGGCGAGTGTTTTGAAAAAATCTTCTGGTACTTTGTTATCATGATATCCATCAATTAATCCCGTTTCAAAAATATTTGATTTATTAACAGTCCAAACAAATGGTTTAAAATCATCTAGCGGATCAGCAACATCCATTTTGTCAAAATCGATAATTCCAAGTTTTAAATCATTTGTAATTACCATATTGCCAATATGATAATCACCGTGTTGGAACTTCATAGAGTTATTTTGAACAATATTCATATTTTCCAAAACGTAGTTTATAAACTTATCCAAATGTTTATGTTTTATTTGTGATTCTTTTGCTGCTTGGATTTTTCTTGGAATCTTATTTTTATAAAGCTCTCTCCATGTCATATTAGTTATTATTGGAATTTCATGAAGGCGTTTAAGTATTTTACCAGCTTCTTTGCCTAACTCATATTGTTTACTTTCATCTAGCTTGGGTAATATCTCTTGTGCATCTTGTCCTTCTATCCAACTTAATAGCATATAAACCCGGCCATCATCAAATTGACCAAATTCGTAAGGCGTTGGTGTATTATAGCCTAATTTGTTTACTTCTTTTAAAAGCTTAAAATGCTCTAACTTTTTATCATATAACGAATGCTCCGAAATTCTAAGTAAAAATCTTTGTTTTTCTATATCTTCAATATAATATTTAACATCTTTTGACCAACCTTTAGTTAAAAGTTCTATTTTTACCCATTTTTTGGTTATTATCATTTCTTTCAAATCCATTATTTTCTCCTAACTACATTCATTTGATATTCCGAAGAAGCCGTGAATAGATTAATAACTTTATTTTAACACTCGCCAAACTCCTTTTTTATCTGAACCTTCACGTATAATATATCCACGTTCTTTAAGAGATTTCAAATATCTTTCTGCAGTTCTTTTGCTTTTATCAATAAGAAACGAGAGTTTAACCGCATTTAGAATGGTAAATTTTAATATTTTTTCAAGAATAAGTTTCTCTATTTTATCTAGAACGACATTTACACCGACATTTGCACCGACATTCATTGTCGCAACAACATCTTTATCAAAAGGAATTGTTGCCATAATATAATTTTTATGAATATTAATAGTTTCTTTACCATACTTATTAATTATTTATTACTTATTTAACGCCTTATTGCTTTTGATCAGTAATTTCCCATGTTCCCAATCGATAACTACCAACTCTTTTGATAACCCCTTTATCACTTAGATCTCTAAATGATTTTTTTATTGCCTGAATTGATAAATCGAGTTTAACAGATATTTCCTGTTGTGTTATATTATCATTTTCTTTAATCAATTCTAATATCTTTTTTTGCGTTTCGCTCAAATAGAAATCCTTACTTTGCTTAATGATGTTAGTTGTTTTATCTGTGAACAATAAGGATACAATAATTGAATTATCAAAAAACTCAAAAGCCGTCCTACCATACTCACTAATGATTTTTGGCACACCATATCCAGTTTGTTCAACTAAACCAATATCTAAAAATATCTTCATTAATTCAAGATTTCTAGGTTTGCTTATGCCTCTAAAAAACTCTTCTTTCGACATTTTATCTACAAGTCCACCATTTGAAACAATTTCAATTCGATTACTAAAAACGTGTACAATCGGTGAAAGATTATTACTCCAGTCATTGTGTACAATTGCATTTATCCACGCTTCTCTTAATACTCTTTTGTTGATTAATGGCTTTTCTATTCTTTTTGCGCCTTCAAAAGATACTAAAACTCTATTCATCACTTCAAAATAATCTAAAACTTGCTCAGCAGAAACCAACAAAGATTTATTCCCAAATTCAGCAGTTTGTATGATTTCTGCTTTGTCTATTCCAGCATAAGTGATTATCTTTAATGAAACTTGATTTGTGTCAGATAAAATTTCAGCCAAAATATTAAACTTGTGTTCTTTTGTAAAAAATTTTAAATTGTCTTTAAATGTCTCTTCGTTTAAGTTTTTTTCGTTTTCTTGATAAATTATTTTTAAATCCTTAAACAATAATCTTTGATTTGATGCCTCTATTTCGGTAATAGAAGGTTCCTTATAATTTAAACTTTCTAAATATCTTTTGTTTATTTCTTCTTGTTGCATGCCTAAAGATGTGCTTCCTAACCTAATGTATACGCCAGTTTCTGAAAGACCATATTTTTTTATATAATAAATTGGATGCAATCCTTTTTTAACCTTTACTGTGATTATTGTTTTATCATTTAAAACTTCTGGTGTAATTGTTATTATCCCCTGTGGATTAGGAATAATATTATTTGATATCCTTGAAGAGATTTTACTCATAATATCGTCATGATTGTTTATTCCCACTATATATCCGGCATCGTCTACACCAATTTTAACTATACCACCATCGGTATTAAGAAATGATACAATTACTTTCTCCAAATGTTCATTCAATGTTTTTTTATACTCAATATTTGTATTTTCCATAGTTTAATCATTTCCTTTCACTTGTATTGTAACACAAAACAAATTTTTGGTCTACTTTTTGGTCTACTTTTTGGTCTACTTTTTATCGGACTGAACATACTATCCTATAGTAATAGTATAAAATCATAGGGTAATCGTGTAAACTGTAAAATAATCGTGTAAATTGTTATGATATCGTGTAAATTGTTATGATATCGTGTAAATTGTAATGAAATCGTGTAAATCGTAGTCTTATTTTTTCTAATGAGCTCAACAAACAGGCTAAATAACCCAACTTAAACAGCTGTAAATAATTAAATAGAAAGTGAAAATAGGGAATTTTGCCCTATATTCCAAATAAAAAAGGCTCAATACGATTGTATCAAACCTATGCTTTCAATATGGCTTTGATTACCTA
>JALNXT010000288.1 GCA_023230245.1 Candidatus Cloacimonadota bacterium | reverse complement strand
TCGAATTATCTGGGAGTCCATCATCTGAAGTTGAATGGTTGCTAGATAATAATGTGAATATCATTAATAATAGCTGGGGAGATTCCTCTCCAAATGGCGAGTATGCTTCTACTTCAGCATATTTTGATTATATTGTATATACTTCAAGAGTGACTGTCGTAGTTGCTGCTGGTAACGATGGAAATGTTAGCGGATATGTTGGAAATCCCGGATTAGGTTACAATGTGATAACTGTTGGAAACTCATATGACACTGGAGCCATTTATGTTAGTTCTTCATATGATGAAGCATTTAGCATTAGTAAACCTACTTTAACAGCTCCTGGTTATAGTATTTCAGTTCCGAACTTCCCAAATACTGAGTATATTGATGGGGTGTGGTACCTTTTAACTTGTGGAACTAGTTTTTCTGCACCAATTGTTACAGGGAGTATTGCTTTACTTATGCAAAGATATCCTATACTGAAAATGTATCCTGAAAAAATTATATCAACTATCACTGCTGCTTCAAGTCCCGTTTCTGGATTTAATGATTTCGATACTTCTGGGTTAGAAGAAAAAGTGGGTTCAGGTATGTTTAACTATAACGATTGTTCTACTGTATATTTGAATGGCAGGTCTTTTTCATTTAGCGAAAGTCATGAAAGTGAGTATGTATCTGAAAAAAGGGTTTATCTGAGCGCTGGGACAGATATTAGAATATCTTTAGCATGGTTGATTAATTCTGAGAACAATACTCAAACTGATAAAGTTACAGACTTAGACTTACATTTTGCTTATGATAATGGTACTATAATCACAACTTCAAGTTCTGGTGGAAATAATATTGAGTTTATTGATTATACAATAACTTCATCAGGATATTATAGAATAAAAGTATATCAATTTGGGCCTATAAATTGTGAGGGAGTTATATATGGGTCTTATACATACAACACATAATTTTAGAGAAAGGAAGGAGTATACTTTGGGCGTAAAGCCAAATATTATGAGTATACAAAGTTAAATATGAAAAAGATTTTGATTGTTTTTTGTACTATATTATTTATTTCATTATGCGGATGTAATTCAGTAAAATATGACTATTCAGAAATTTCATTTAGTCTGAATACCGATGATGACGGTATTGTTCTTGGTGATATTCAAAATAGTATTTTATTGATTAAGACTAAAGCAGAGTTCGACAACTACCTATTGGGCGATCAATTCGCTGATAGTTTTAGTTCAGAATTTCAAACTGAAAATGAAAAATATGATGAAGATTTCTTTGATAATCATGATTTGATTGCTATAATTTACCACGCTACCTCCGGGTCAATAGAAGAGGTGAAAATTAGCTCAGTTAGATTAGATGATAGTGAAGTTGTTGTTACCCTTAAAAAATATCCTACTGGTGATATTGGCACTGGTGATATGGGT
Organism: Candidatus Cloacimonadota bacterium; assembly: GCA_023230245.1. Taxonomy (GTDB): domain Bacteria; phylum Cloacimonadota; class Cloacimonadia; order Cloacimonadales; family Cloacimonadaceae; genus Cloacimonas. Next base: position 2,018 of record JALNXT010000288.1, on the reverse strand, counting down.
CCATATTTCTCCTTCTATTTAACTATTGAAAATTTAGAAGACACAATCACTTCTGCATCATACTCAGTGAAATAAAATTTGACTTCAATGGCAAAAATTTATCCATATTATCTCGTGACTAATTCATGTTAATGTGATAGCATAATTATAGGGAAATAAATACACTTATAGAGCATAGGAGAACTATGCTCTTTTTTTTGCGTTCAAATATCTTTGAAAGGAGATCAACACTATGCTAAACACTTCTTCTATTCCGCTTGGCCAAGACTTAACCAAGGACTTAAATTTCAGTCAAACAACAACCTTCCTCTATATCCTCAATCAAATTATAGATAATAGAGCTTTAACGAAATCTAACAAAGAAATCGCAAAGGATCTAAACCTATCTATCAGTACCATTGAAAAGCATCTGAAGATGCTTGACCGATTAGGACTTATTCATAGAGGAAATGAAAGAGCTAGAAATCCATTCACCCTGGAATGGGAAACAGTATCCAGATCAATCACAATTCCAAAGAATAAAATAGATCCTCGTGTACTAGCTACGATGCATAGTCAACGGATTAGTTCGATGTTGGAATTGATTGTAACTCCTGATACTACAAAAATGATGATTAAGACACTCAAAGAAAGCAGGCCACATGTTGAGCCAAGATAAAACAATACTAGCTAAGATACAGGATAACTACACCTCACTCTATGAAAACAAAAAGAAACTATCAAAAGGTTTGATAGTAGCGGCGATTCTAGTTAGTTTGTATTTCTTGATCTACTCTTATACCAATTATGATCTAACCTGGTTTCTTAAAAAAGAAATCTATGTTGGTTTAGCTGCGTTTTTACTAGTTCTTCTCTTCCGGATATTTCATAGTCTATTTGGTAAATGGTTTATCCATGAAACAAGGCGGAGATTGACAATACAGTTCATTAGAGAAAAGATGCCTAGATCAATAAAATTTGATGGAAACCGAGGAGCTGGAAAAGATAGTACAGTCAATGCTTTACGAAAAGTATGGCGAGAAGACATCATCGAAAAGCTAAATGAAGAAATGATGCTTTGTGAAATGGTATCTTATCCATACGATTTTGATTTAATAGATAAATACCTGGATGAACATAAAGAAGAGTTCATGACCAATTCAAAGAACGAATTCTTCTCTTACTTCATTACCATGATGAAAGAGAATAACTGTTATATCAAAAAGTACTATTCTAAAAACTTCTCAGCTGAAGAACATCTAAACGAATTATATGCACTTCAAAAGGATCCATCCAATCCAGATCTAGAAAAGATTAAATATAAATACAATAACGGCATTACAACTCAGCATTACTTATCGTTATTGATAAAGTATTCAATCCTATACATAAGGCTAAAATACCTTGACAGTTTCTTAATGGCCAATCAACCAACAATGGAAACGAAAGAAAAGCCAGCCAAGGTATTTTCAACTAGATTCACAAACATTCAAAAGGATGATTCTGCGTGGCCATGGCCACTCGGTGGAAACATCATTATCATCGAAACAGAATCCGATGCGTTCTATCCCAACAAAGGAGCTGGAAAGAATCAATCTCCAATGAAGACAGGACTTCGAAACTTCAAAGCATTCTTTCGTCACTTGTTTGGAGAGTTGTCTGTATGGATCAATATAGGTCAACGAGCATCCAGGACAGAGAAATCATTGCGTGAGTTAGATCATTCATTCATTACTGTAATAGAGCAGAGTAAAGTCCTAGGTGGAGAGAAACGTATCTACTTCATAGATAAATACTTATCCTGGGTAAAGTTTTGGATTCGTAAATCTATCCGGAAGAAAGCGAAAGAAAAACAGTTTAGACGCAGATCTAAAATCTATGAGAAAACAACTCAGTTAGAAAACACTGGATATATCTATATTGATCTAAAAGTATCCAGATCAGACTTCTCGATTAAAGCGGAAGAACTTACTCTTAAAAAGTTACTATCTCATGACAAAGCAATCTTAGAAAACTATATGGTTAAGCTCTGCTTTCAT
>JALNXT010000287.1 GCA_023230245.1 Candidatus Cloacimonadota bacterium | reverse complement strand
TACACGTATCTTATCAACTAGGTTCTTTTGCTTAATTTCCCGTATATACAGAAGAGGATGAAACTGCTCGTCAACATCGATCCTGTATTCATTATCAATGGGCGGGAAGAGGATAGATTTGGATAGCGAATGTGTTTTTATAAGAAGCTGCGAATCACTTTTGGTAAAACTAATGTACGCAACTTTCAGACCCATGGCTTTGACATTATATTCTGTCATCGTGGCATGTAAGGAGGCGAAAGTAAGTAAGAGCGCTAGGCAAAATAGTTTCAGTTTATTCACTCGCTATTATCTTCAGTTGTATCTGTTTAATGCTCTTTTCATCACTATCTAAAATGTTCAACTGTAAGTTATCATTAATAGTTAAGCTTTCTCCAACAGAGGGAACATGGTTAAAATGCGCCAATAGATATTCGGCTATATTGTCATATTCTTCCAGCGATATCTCTGTGGAAAACTCCTCATTGAATTGACGCACACTGAAAATACCGCTAATGATGTAAGTGCTTTCGTCATTTTTTATGATCTCAGGAATTTCGTCCTTATCATACTCATCACGTATTTCGCCCACAATTTCTTCGAGGATATCTTCCAGCGAGATAATTCCACTGGTGCCACCATATTCATCCACAACCACAGCTACCTGAAGCTTTCGTTGCTTGAATTGGTTAAGTAAGCTCTGCACTTTCATGTTTTCCGTAACGAACCATACAGGGCGAAGAAATTCTTGAATACTCTTCTTCTCTGGGTATAATAGCAAGTCTTTCACATAGATGATGCCGATAATATCGTCGATGCTTTCACGGTAAACTGGAATACGGGAATAACCGCTGGCGACAATAACATCTTTAAGTTCATCTAAACTTTGTGATTCCTCGATAGCAGTAATTTTAACCCTAGGCACATATATTTCCCTAATCTCAGCTTCCCTAAATCTAAATAAGCCAACCAGCATCTTCTTTTCGTGTTCTTCAAGACTTCGGCTACTGCTTTCAGATTGAATTAGGTTGTGAAATTCTTCGTGGGAAAAATGCTTATTCATGTGGCGATCGACAACTTGCTTACTTGAGATCAGAGTGCTAAGTTTTTCAAGTAACCAAACGATGGGGGAGAACAAAAACTGTATGATCATTAACGGAAAACTAATAATCCCACTCAAGGTATCAGCAGTGGCAAGAGCTACCAATTTTGGGATAATCTCTCCAAAGAACAGAAGAAGTATTGTCGTAACGACAATCTGAATGGTTATCACAGAAGATAAGCTATAATGCAAATCTGTGCTGATCTTCAAGGCGATCAATGCGCCTAAAGACGAGATCCCAATATTGACAAAGGTATTCCCCAGTAATAGGGTGATCAATAAATGCCGGGGTTTCCTTAACAGCTTTAGTATTCTTTTTGCGCCGTTACCATTACTATTTTCAAGTTTCTTGAGATACACTCTGGATAAAGAAAACAGAGCTGTCTCAGATGCGGAGAAAAATGCCGATAATCCCAATAGTACGATTATGATAAATGCCTTGCCATCATCCACTTATTTTGTCACCTTGTATTTCGTTTAGATATAGATTTTCTTTAGTTTTCATTTCAAACGCATCCTGGTTGCGGATATGATCATACCCGACTAAATGTAATAAACCATGTATTAAAACGATGCGAAATTCCTCTTCCAATGTTTTTTCACCCTTTTGTTCGATAAGCTGATTTATGTCAATGAGAATATCGCAGAGCCTGAAGTTTCTTTTCTTCTCACTGCCTGCTGCTAAACACTCATTGGTTAACTCAAGCGGGATATCAGCATTCTCAAAACTGAGGATATCCGTGGTTTGATTCACCCCCCGGTAAACCCTGTTGTAATGCTGCATTTCTTTGCTTTCCAGGAATTTAATGCAAATAAGGTAATCGTTAACGGGGTCTTCTCTTTCACAGATTAACGATGCAATATCGCTAATAACGCTTTCCTTTAAGGGAGAATTGCCAATTATATCAAGCTCCGTCATTCGTCTTTTTGTGCAGGATAATCCTGCCTTTTGCGATAAATACTTTCCAGTACAGGAATCATTGTTGCTTTTACTCTATGTAAATCTCGTATAGTAATTGGTGCTTCATCAAACTGACCTTCACGAATAAGGCGATTTATGGTATCATCAACAATCTTAGTGATATCTTCTTCATTTTCTATAGTTTTAGATTTTGTGGTAGATTCCACTATATCGGATATCATTACAAGCACTGCTTCTTTTGTCTGTGGCCTTGGCCCGGGATATTGATAATCTAATTTGTCAGCATCATTATGGCTTTTTTGTGCCTTGTCATAAAAGAATCGGATAATCGAACTTCCGTGATGTTGCATGATAATATCTATCACCGGCTGAGGTATATGGTACTTTTTAGCCAGGACAATTCCTTCGCTTACATGATTGCGGATTAAGTTGGCGCTTTCCTCGGGAACCATAATATTGTGTATTTTGGCTGAATCTTCATTATTCTCGGTGAATATCTCGGTATTGATAATCTTGCCTATGTCATGATAATAGCTGCCAACCCTTGCGAGTAATGGATTTGCTCCAATAGCTTCGGCAGCTCTTTCCGCCAAATTACCTACAATCAGGCTATGATGATAAGTTCCCACGGCTTCCGTAGCTAATCTCTTTAGCAGGGGATGGTTAAAATCCAATAATTCCAGCATGGTTTGTTTAGTTGCCCTGTTCCATTTACGCTCGTAATAGGGCACTATCAGTATTATTCCTCCAATACTTAGGGCAGCCGATGCAAGACCGATACCTATGGAGCGAAGCGTGCTTAGCAAGGGGTCATTTTTATAGATAGCTATGCTGCTTACAGTTAGAATAGTAGAGATAACCAAGTAAAAGCCTATCATGGCGTACTCATGAAAGGCATTTTGTCTGCGCATAAGGAGCAAGGTGATGAGGGTGGACAGGATCAATACTATGGGAGAAAAAGTTTCCCAGTTAATAAATGGGCTTACCACCAACAGGCTGCATATACTATATAATAAGCCATATTCGAAGCTTACCAGAATCGCTGCTGATAATCCCACCATCGCAAAAGGTATCAAGAGATTGCTGTAGCCGAATACATAATTGTTTAGGCAAGCAAATAATGTCAATAGGATAAACCCTAAATTAAGGGGAAGAAAATCGGCTACGAGTAATCTTTCCTCTTTATTCTGTACTCCAAAGTAATGATTTGCCAAGCTAATTACAATAAATACAAACACAAATAAACCGAGTATTGTCAAAAGCTCTTGCAGGGGAGATTTGCGCACATTTCGGTTGCGATATGCATCTTGTAAGGATTCAAGTCTTTGGATGTCTGCTGGTGTAACCCGGGTATTCTTTCTTATTATTACTTCGTTTTGAAGGATAACCCCTTCGCTTGGGGAAACTGATCCCAGACTCCGTTGGCTAAGCTCATTCAGTTTTTCTTCGTCCA
>JALNXT010000286.1 GCA_023230245.1 Candidatus Cloacimonadota bacterium | reverse complement strand
TCTCCCTTACTTATCCGCAAGGGGGCTCATCGGGATCCGATCGGGATCTCATCGGGTGTAAACCCGTTCGGCTCAGGATCAATACGCTTTCGGAACCGTTGCGGATGAGCAGGGAAGGTGAAAGCATGCATGGGGTCAGATCGCCAAACAAGCAAGTAACAAAGGAACGGGATTGTATTGCTTAATGCGGCAAGATAGGCTAATTTATTGATTATTATCAGGGGTGGTCTATTTCAGCAGGGTCAGTTTGCGGGTGAAGGTCTGTGTACCTGCCTTCATCCTCACAAAATAGATCCCACTGGCAGCGGGTTGTCCATACTGCGACGTCCCGTCCCAAACGGAGCTATGTGCCCCAGGTGTTAGCTGTTTTTCCAGCAATGTGCATACTTTTCTGCCCGATATATCGTAGATTTCAAGGCTAACATTTTGGGTTTTATGCAAGTAGAAACCAATGGTAGTGGTGGGGTTAAAGGGATTGGGATAGGTGCTGGTAAGTTCTGTCGTTAGGGGAGGGGTGATTGACGGGTCATCTGTATCGTGATCTGCCACCAAATCCGTTACTGCCACAGAAGTTTGGCTAAAGCGAATGTCGTCTAAATCTACTTCCGCAAATGGCCAGACTGCAGGTGCCTCTAACACAAAGTAAACAGAGCAGGCAGTACGCTGGTATTTCCGGATATCGATGGAACGTTCGATAAAGACGCCATCAGTAGGGACTAAAGGTATAGAAAGGACTCCCATATCGTTATTGATACATACCAAGAGCTGTGCATCGCTACTCGCAAAGGGAACACTATACTTGAAGTTAAGATAGTCATCACCCGCAGCGACATATACTCTGTTATGTTTCAGCATCGGGCTGATAGCTTCATTTTTGGTCAGCTTGGCGTAATAATTATTGTTCCAAAGGTCATGCACGATTGACCATTGCGATGAATCACCACCATGAAAATCCCAACCTGGTACTACGCCATTGGTGCCTATTCTGGAGAAATCACCGTTGTAAATGCCACTAGTTACGCTATCGTAATCCCCAGTGGAAGTGGCTGAGCCAGTAACAGGAAAGCTGCTAATAAATCCCAGCCTGCAATTCCCGATTCTGCTTCTTTGAAAGCCAAGATTGTCGGTGGGTGAGCCGCCAGGATTGATGTATAAGATGTAGTTGCTGTTCTGTATAGTGCTGATGTATTGGTCTATAATGGTGCTATGGGTGACAAAATACTCATCGAGAAAGCGACAGTTTGCCGTTCCCGGAACTGCTCTGCCGTTAATGTTCTCCGGAGTGTAAATAGCGGGGCTGTCATAGCCTTGTCTCTGGAAAATAGTTTCTTTAAATGGCACAGCTTCCCAGCCAATTATGGCTTTCAAAGGTAGCGCTTGCGGGATATCGGCAAGATTGGGATAAGTGGGGTTTACGATGCTACTGTTCACGTCAAAATCACCCATGATGCTGCCCAACCCCCAGTCACGGGGATCTAAGTAGGTAATTTGCCTCACGGGTTTGTTAATGTTCAAAAGCCTTTCCGTGATTTCGCTTACCAACACTGCTCCCCTGCTATGCCCGATAAAATGGAGGTTATTGAAGTTAGGGAGATTGGCATAGCGCATCAGGGAGGCAAAAGCAGCGTCCGCAGCAGCTTCAGAAAAGCCACTGCTATTTACTTGCGAATCTTGCATCCAGTCAAACAACAGGATGATTTCCTTCTGTTCCCAAAAATCGGCAGTCCCATAAAAAGTATCGTACAAACCGGTGCCTGGGTTGTATGTTCCGATGAAAGCATGTCCGCCCAGCCTGTCTTTAATGGCGGTTGCCATAGCTTGCATCCACCCTTCCTTTTGGAGGGGGGCAATGCCGTTATATCCACGGCAGATAAAGGTGATCCCATAATAGCCGAAACTGCTGTTGTTCGTGGATTCTTGCCATGCTCCATTGTTGCTTTGGTGCCCAGAAGTGTCTTGTGCAAGCACGGCAAATTTGATTCCACTTTGGCAGTTGCCCCATGTTGTATTGTGAATAACGAAGCTCCAGGTTAGTTCCCATCCCAATAAACCGCTATCGCTGGTTGTAAATACCTTGGTAACACTTAGCAGAGTTACAAAATTAGCGCCAGTGTTTCCGTTGCCCACGTAGAAGAAGTCATTGGCAAGGTTCTTAGTTAAAGTAAGGCTGTGGCCGTAGGGATTGATAATTCTTAAGTAGGCAAATTTCAAGTCGTTTATGCCATCTGGATCGAAGTATTTAGATTTAACTTCATAGGGGACAGAGGTGTTGGGATAGATAAAAGGCGGTATTTGCAAAATATCGGATGCCAGGGCTATGGGCGCAGTGCTGTAGGTTAAAGAGAAATAGCCATCGCTGTAATCGTAAACGTCTGGTACATTTACGCTGCTTATTCTTACCCTATAATCCGCAGCGGGTGGCAAGGATGAAGGTATCTCCCAACTGAGGTGACCAGTGATAACTGCTACTGAACTGATGATGCTTACTACCACAGACGCATCGGCTCCGCGGCAAAGCTCCAGCTTAACGTTTCCGCTCAAGTTCACCGCTGCCCAGGTTACCGATTGGGTTGTCCCTTTTATCCAGCTTTCGGAGCCATTAGGCGAAATCACCGCAATGTAGGGAGAGGTGAGGGAAAAGAAGTAGTCGCTGTAATCATATACGTTTATGTCGCTTAAACTGGATATTTTAACTTTGTAATCCGCGGAGGTAACCAGGTTTGTGGGAATAGTCCAGTTGATAGTGCCGTTAGCTATGGCAATGGAGTCGATGATAGAGGACACCACGGTAAGCTCATTGCCTTGGCAAAGCTCCAGCTTAACGTATCCACCCAGGTTGGCATAAGTCCAGCTTACGGGATGGATTGAACCCATTTTCCAGCTTTCGCTTCCGTTGGGGCTGCTTATCGTGACGATGGGATCGGCGTTGATAGAGAAGTAACCATCGCTGTAATCACAAAAGTCTTGGTTGCTTAAGCTGCTTATTTTAACCCTGTAATCAGCAGCGGGGGTTATGGTGGTTGGTATCAACCAATCGAAGGCACCGCTGGATGCATTAATAGAGCTGATAATGGTTGCTACCACAGCTTCGCTTGTAGCCCTTAAAAGTTCGAATTTCACATTCCCTGCCAGGTTGTCAACTGTCCAGGTTATGGTATGAGATGTGCCTCTCTGCCAGTTTTCGCTTCCATTGGGGGAAGTAAGAATAATTAACGGAACAGAAATTGAGAAGTAGTTATCGCTGTAATCGTATATCGTATTGTCGCTTAAGTAGCTAATCTTTACTTTATAATCTGCTGCTGGACTCAAGTTCACGGGGACAGTCCACATAATGATTCCATTGCTAATCGGCATGGAACTGATGATGGTTGCTACAACCGTTGCATTAGCTCCCTGGCAAAGCTCCAGTTTAACGTTGCCATGCAGGTTGGCATAGCTCCATGATACAGCATGAACGGTTCCCATTT
>JALNXT010000285.1 GCA_023230245.1 Candidatus Cloacimonadota bacterium | reverse complement strand
TAAGGCTATAGTGTCAAGCTGAAATTGCAGATATATGATCACTTATCTTGCGGAGACCGATCAAATATAAATAAGAGATTCAGCCCTGCTTGCATTCCCCGAAAGAGAAATAGTAGCTAAAGTCCATTTATGGTGGGTAATGTGGCTTTGAAACGTGGCTCAATTATGGTTCCTTGCTTCTATATCGCTATCAATGCCCACCCATTGCCCTTATCATGGACAATGATAGGGCAATGATAGGGCAATTCAAGCAGGGGTGACTTATCAGTATAATCAAAACATTGAACAGCCTATCCTAGAGAAAGAGGGCTAAGATTTAGCGATCAGACCTGGTTGCTGTAACTCGGTAGAAGGCTTTGGGTAATGGCGCGGCATCTATATAGGAGAGGTCGGCGGTGAAAGCGAGATACTCAAAATCCCCTTCCGGTTCGCTTGCGCGGTAAATACTGTACCCAGTTGGCGTTATGGGGTTATACTCGATGTCTTCGCTAACCGCTTGCCAATTTAGTTGCATTCCTGTGGATACATGGGTCAAGGTTAGGAACTGCGGTGTCATTGGGGCTGGGGGATCGAAGGTCAGGGCGATCTCGTCCACATACCAGCCTTCGAAAGAGAGTGCGCTGTCTGAGCCAAAAACCCAGCGGAAGCTCGCCGAACCGCTATAGGCAGAGAGATCAAACACCGCTTCCGTCCAATCGAAAGAACCAGACCAGACGGGAGTGTCGGCTGGCAAGGGGCAGGCTGGATTATCCATGATGGAGCAGGGGTACCCTCCGATGGGAGCGATTTGGAGCCAATCTCCGCCGTTTAGGGACATCTGCACCATGCCTCCATCCCAAGCCTGCAACGGGTTGGAATCTTTTTCGGCTTGCATCCAATGCCAAAAGCTAAGCTGAGAATTTAAGCCCAGATTCATAACGGGACTTACCAGTGCTCCGTAGGAACTGCTGTCGTAATATGTTCCGCTGTTTCCGCCGAACTTCATGGAGACCAAGCCGTTATCCGTGTGGTTACGATGTTCGTCGCGATGCCACTGGTTCACGAAAGCCGGATTTAGATCTACAATCGTAAAGCCTAAAAGGTTGTTTTCGAAATGGTATCCACTGTCGCTTACAAAGATCCTAAAGGTGCCTTGATAATCAGCCCCGTTCTCTGCGCTAAGGGTATATGCGATAACGATCGCCTCATGCAAAGGCGTTAGAGGGGAGATCGTTACAATGAACACTTCCGCCAAGGTCTGAACGGAAGTATGGTTTATCACCGGAAGATTGATCTGTGGCGAGGAAAGCTGCGCATAAGGACTTTCGGAGTGGATATCCAGCACCGGATAGTAAGCATTTCCAGTACCTTGATTGGCAAAACTTATGGTAAACGTGGGACTGTCACCAGGCAGGAATTGCCAGGTTGGGTTCTCGGCTTGATATCCCCTTACCTGCAAAATAGGAGCGTTGAGCGTTAGCCAGGCGTGGGATTCTGTTTCCATAGCATCGAAAGAGGCGGTTAGGATAAACTGAACCTGAGTGAGGTCGGGAAATGTCCCCTGGATGCCGATGCGGAAGATATCCCCGATAACCAGTGAATCGCCTACCGCTATGGGAGCGAAGTTGTAGCTTCCGGAGATGATCTGAACATTGGGTGAGCTGCATGATAGTACCAGCGTTCCAGCAGCAATCTGTGCACCTTGTCCGACATTGCGCAGGGTCACGGTAAGCGGGATTTCCTCGCCTGTATGATTGAGTCCGTCGCTAACGTGAAATACCACTGGCAGGCAGCTAAGATACGCACTGGCAGTGGCTTGGAAAGTGATCTGGGTATGCCAGGGGAAGACGTTCGGCGCATTTATAAAGAGGTCATAGCTGCCAGGTGAGATGATCCTATCCAGATGGATGTAAACCAAGCCGTTCACGTCGGCGAAACCTTCATAGAGGAAATCTGCACCGTCTTTGATGCGGATATTGGCGCGGGGTGCGTTCGTCTGAAACACGTAGTGATCAAGCCCCGTGATCCAAGCTGTCGGAAGCTGAGCGGTGAATGTTGCAGGAGTGTCTGTCCAGGCTTTCATAGCGGGGTCTCCCAACAGATTCAGCTCGTAATGCACCCAGTGCATAACACCGGAATTCAGGGTGAAGGGGATGATGTCTATCTTGCTGTCGTTCAAAGCTTCGCCGTTTTCAGCTATGTTTTCGCCGAAAAAGGCATCCATATACTCGCGATGGAAGTGATGCGAAGAGCCGTTAGTGGAGGAGGGAGCATACCAGCCATAACGCGAGTTAGAGATCATGGCAACAGCGGCGGTGTTGAGGCTCATAAACTTTTCTGCAATGCAATCGGAATAGTCAAAACCTCCACCATAGCACGCCTGAGTGTAGATCAGCGAGAAGTTCTCTCCCTCTCCGTCGTTGGTGAAATTGGTCTCTGTAACATCGCCGATGGCAATGCCTAGTGTGCTGGTATAGTTGCCATGTCCCAGATGTCCCACAAAATTGTACCCTTCGCTGAGCTTGGGTTTTAGCTGGTTGATGCCCCAGGCAGCGTTGCGATCGTAGAGCTTGGCGATGTTCCAATCCGAAGGGATGCCGACCGTGGTGTAGTCATTCGCGGAAGAGCCTCCGATGAGTTCGTCCATGGAATCTCCACCCCAGGTCGGGTCGGCGTTAAGTTTCTCGCCTAGGAGAAGTGCGCTGCGGAGTTCCCCGGTCACTGGCGTGTTCAGGTAATTGGTAAGCTTAGCCAAGAAATTGGCGATCTCAGTGTCGTCGTTATAGCTAACTCTCCCGATGGCGAATTCCGGCACCAGATCTGCCTCACCAAGCTCTCCCCAATAAGTGTTCCCGTTTGAGTTCCAATTGCCGTCCAGACTGGCGTAGTAGATATCGGCGGGAATGCTGGCGTTGGTGTAATTTCCGACGGTAGCATAGAGTCCTCTGTAGGGTATTACTTCTGTATCTCCAGCCAGCAGGACATAGCGGATTGCGTTATTGGCATACATCGCGATGAGAAAGTTGCGGATCTTTACAGGGTTGCTCGCACCGGTGTATTGTGCGTATATATCCTGGATGGGCTTCATTAAAACATTGTAGCCACGGGTGTCGTAGAGGGTTTTGAGGGGTAACCACTGCGCATACTTTGCAGAGTCGTAGATTATTATATAGTCATAACCTTGGGAAGGAAGTGTGTAGCGTGGCACGTCTTGCGGATTATCCACAGAGCGAATCAATCTGTCTCGGGTGTGGATGTCTTCTTTCAGTAAGCCGTACTGCACAGGGGAATCTTTGTCGGTAGCTGTTTCCACCGTTACCCTCACCGTGGAGTAACTAAGCAGCTCTCCGGTTACGGGGTTGTAATCGAAGGGGCAGACCGCGCTAAAGAAGATGGGATGCCCTGATAGATACTGAGTATAGACACCAGTATGGGGAGTCTGGGGGAAAACCGCGTTAGTCTTATATATGGTTGGATCTGGGGTGGTAAGCTCTGG
>JALNXT010000283.1 GCA_023230245.1 Candidatus Cloacimonadota bacterium | reverse complement strand
AATATCCAAGCCAGAGGTAGGTTCATCGAATATCATCACCGGTGGATCGTGGATAATAGAACGGACAATCGACACCTTTTGCTTCATCCCAGTGGACATAAACTCGATCTTCTTATCCAAAAAGTCCTCCATATCCAACAGCTTGGTCATGTCTTTTATCCTTTCGTCTATCAAGGCTTCTTCCACTCCGTAAAGTCTGCCAAAATAGCGGATAAACTCTCGTCCCCTAAGCCTATTATACAGCCCTGTGTCACCAGTTAAGAAACCAAGGTTTTCGCGTACTTGTTGAGCCTGGGTCTGGATATTATAGCCTTGAATATCGGCAGTTCCAGAAGTCGGTTTAAACACAGTGGAAAGGATACGCATGGCGGTAGTTTTACCGGCACCATTCACGCCTAACAGGCAGACAATCTCGGCATCTCCTGCTTCAAAAGTTAGGTCATCAACTGCCCTAAAAACAGTTCCATCCTTCTTGGGAAACTCCTTGCATAGGTTAGTTACTTTGATCATGTAGGCTCCATCATAGCAATTTTACATAAGTTTAGCATTTTTTTAAAACCTGCCTTTTTTGTCGAGGTTTTAATTTCCTTACACTTCAGTTTTCAAATCATCTCGCCAGCAAGCATTGCCCTATCATTGCCCACCCATTGCCCTTAATATGGGCATTGAGTGGGCAATGATAGGGAGCATCGTGCAAGTAAAACTATGTTGCTTTTCGATAAAACATCAGTAGTTTATTTAATATCAAGCTTGACATAAATCCAAGACCTTAGCGCTTGTGAAACATACATAAGTTGCTTTGCAGCTTGAAAATAAGAAAATAAACTTCTCTATAGGAGGAATACATGAAAGTAGTCCATTTCGACCAAGTTCCACTCGAAGCCGTATATGCCGAAGGTGCCGAAGGCGCACAAATCCGTTGGCTGATAGCACAGAAAGATGGTGCTCCAAACTTTGCCATGCGCATGTTTGAAGTTGCACCCGGTGGCCATACTCCATATCATCAACACGATTGGGAGCACGAGCTGTATTGCCTTGCTGGCACTGGCGACTTAGTAACAGAAGAAGGCAAGACACCTTTTAAAGCACACGATGCCATGTATGTAGATCCCGGAATTATGCATTCTTTTAACAATACCGGACAGGACACCCTAAAGTTTCTTTGCATGATACCCCATGAAGCTCCGGTGCAGAAGAAAACCCTGAATCCCTTTGCAGACGAAGAAGCCAATAACTGTTAGGATAGGTGAATAGATGAACGATAAACAGAAAAAATACCTCTTCGACCTTCTGGAAGTTCCCAGTCCCTCTGGCTATGAAGCCCCAGCTCAGGCAATCACCAAAGCTTTCTTAAAAGATAGTTGCGATGAGATAACTGGCGACGTTAATGGCAACCTGATAGCTTACAAGAAAGGCAGCGGAAAGTATAAGATTATGATAGTTGGTCATGCAGATGAGATAGGCTTCATGATAAACTATATCGATGAATCCGGTTATGTGTATATTAAAACCTTGGGCGGATTCGATGTAAACTTACTACCAGGCTTACGCGTGAATATTTATCACGATGGTAATGTTGTGCGCGGAATCATTGGCAAAAAGCCAATCCACATGATGCGTGGTAGCGACGATACCCCTAAACTTAAAATTGAAGATCTGTGGATTGATATCGGTGCCAAAGACAAAGAAGATGCCCTAAAGAGAGTGAGTATTGGCGATATTATCACCTATAGCTCACAAATTGAGCAGCTCACCGACGATTTGATCGTAAGCAAAGCCACCGATAATAAAGTGGGGGTGTATATTGCTGCGGCAGTTATGCAAGAGCTTGCCAAGAAGAAGATTAAGGCAAATTATTATGCAGTCGCTTCAGTTGGTGAAGAAACCACGATGAAAGGCTCCAGGACAAGTGCTTTCCGTATCGAACCTGATATTGCTATAGCAGTGGATGTAACCTTCACTTCCGATATACCTGGTGCCGATAAACGCATATATGGGGAAGTAGGTTTGGGCAAGGGTCCCACTCTAAGTCTCGGAGCTGCCTTGCATCCTGCGGTAAATAATCGGCTTCTGGAACTTGCCAAGAAACACGATATTCCAGTGCAGATAGAGATTGCCCCTGCGGGAACGGGAACAGATGCAGATGCGATTCACGCTTCCAGAACCGGTACGGCAACGGCTGTTGTTGGCATTCCCAATCGTTATATGCATTCGCCTAACGAAGTGATTTCCTTGGGCGATTTAGATAAGGCTGTGGCACTATTAGTAGAGTTTGTTAAGAGTGTTGACGATAAGATGGTATTAACCAGATAGATATCAGCAGTTTGACTTGCAATTACGCTGCGACGGGCTTTGTGCAAAACATTACGAGCTATGGGACAGCGTAATTGTGAGTTAAACGGGATAAGGTAGTTTTTCTTTTAACTCATAAATCGGCGAATAATATGTAAGAGAGACTTGCTTCAAAGACACTGTCGCCGATTTTTAAGTCAAAAACTAAGGATTTATAAGTCAAAAGGCGTGGTTGTTTCCTCTCTTTAAAATAACTATTGACTCCAAGCCCCTCTCTGCATAATTGGCACAAAATAGATGAATAATATTCAAAATAGGAGTTTACAATGGCGAAGAATTATCGCGGAAGAGAAGTAGCTAACATGCCAAACCACGGTCGTGGAGAATGTCCCGTGTGCCATCGCACCGGTATCAAAGTATTATACGATATCAAATTAACGGATAAAACCATTAAAGTTTGCAAAATCTGTAAGGGCATTTCACCGGAAAAGATAAACGCATAAACATATTCTGCGCTTTCGTTAATGGCACTATTTAGGCTTTTAGGCGAGAGCGCTTTTTATTTGAGATGAAAGCTCTAAAGGAACTCGGGCAGCATTTCCTCAATAGCACCACTATCGCAGAAGATATTGCTGCGCTTGGGCTATTAGCCGATGGCGATAGAGTTTGGGAAATTGGAGCCGGCAAAGGCATATTGACCGATGCTATCTTAAAATATCCCATAAAACTACGCTCATTCGAGCTTGATAGACGGCTTTATACAGAGCTTGAAGAGCGATACTCAGAGAGGGTACAATTTGAGTTTGGAGATGTCCTTCAAGCAGATTGGGATGAACTGATTGCCATAGACGGTGCTCCCATCAAACTTATTGCCAATATCCCATACCAAATAACCACTCCATTGTTAGCGCGTCTGGAAGAACGCCAGAACTCTTTTAGCCGTATCGTGCTAATGGTTCAAAAAGAAGTGGCAGAGAGGCTTAGCGCACAATCAGGGACAAAGAGTTATGCGCCTTTAAGTATCAGGCTGCGTTTGCTGTTCGATATTTCTATTGCTATGCATGTTGATCGAAATTGGTTCGAGCCTTCCCCCAATGTCGATTCAGCCGTGATTGTGATGCTTCCCCGCAAGGATAAACCGGTGATCAATAACCCGGAGATATTCCACCGTTTGTTAATCGCTTCCT
>JALNXT010000284.1 GCA_023230245.1 Candidatus Cloacimonadota bacterium | reverse complement strand
ATGCGCAGCGAAAGTGAGCAAAACTGGGAAATGGTAGGCAACAGCACCGCTATCCAGGATTTGAATGCGATCATCAATAAGATAGCCCCCTCCAACGCCAAAATCCTCATTCAAGGAGAGAGCGGAACCGGCAAAGAACTGGTGGCACGGCTTATCCATGGTCGCAGTCCACGTTTGGGCAAACCCTTTATAAAGTTCAATTCCGCCGCTATTCCCCGTGAATTGGTGGAAAGTGAGCTATTCGGCTACGAACGCGGCGCCTTTACCGGAGCTAACGCCCGTAAACGCGGTAAGCTGGAAGAAGCCGATGGTGGCAGCCTCTTTCTGGATGAGATCGGCGATATGGAACCTGCTGCCCAAGCTAAGATCCTGCGGGTGATACAGGAAGGCGAGTTCGAAAGAGTAGGGGGAAACCAAACCCACCGCATCGATGTGCGCATTATTGCCGCCACGAACAAGGATTTAGCCTCCATGGTGAAAAACGGCAGCTTCCGTGAAGATTTGTTTTATCGCCTGAATGTGGTGCCGGTTTTCACTCCTCCCTTGCGTAACAGAAGAGAGGATATCCCGCTGTTGGTGCGCCACTTTTCCATCATGATAGCCGCGGAACTTAGCATCCGTCCCCGGGAGTTTAGCCAGAAAGCGCTGGAGTTTTTGTCCAAACCGGATTACCCCGGTAATGTGCGTGAGCTACGCAATATCATCGAACGGATTTGCCTGCTGTGCGATAAACAGATACTGGAGCCTTCGGATATCTCTAATATGCTGCCTAATGAAGAGATTAATGCCCAGTTGGCAGAGTTTTGGAAGGCAACGGCAAGCTATGCAGATAAGAAGCGGGAATTTGAGATCAATTACTTAAGCACACAACTTCAGCTTTTCGGCGGCAGTGTTAGCCGCACCGCAGAAGCGCTTGGCTTACAACAAAGTAACCTATCTCGTAAGCTTCAAGAATTGGGTATTAAGTAACTTCTTCCTTGCTTTTATTGCCCTATCATTGCCCACTCATTGTCCATGTGGAGGGCATTGAGTGGGCAATGATAGGGAAATGCTTGCAAGAACGGGCTAGGGCTACAGAAGTGGCAGAGTGTTAAAGTGGAAGGGTGAAACTAACGCAAAAGTCGAGGGGTCTTGAGGTCGAGATGTAGCGCGTAGAGCAGGATTCTAATCCTGCTGAAGTGGAAGAGTGGAAGGGTGGAAAAGTGAAACCAGGACTGAAGATAGTGTGATTTAACTTTGTATTTAAGCTCTCTTTTTCTCTTTCGCTCTTTTACTCTTTGTTAAAACTTCGGTGCCTTCGGTGTTCTCGGTGGTGAATAACCCCCTTGTTATTTCTTCCCAAACTGCAGGACAAGCTGTTCTATAACGGCATCCAGAACCAAATCTCCGGTTTCTTGTACATCAAAAGGCTGGAAACCCAAGTATTTATCCCATTGTTCGCTCACATAATCATGGCTTACTACCCTGTAAAGTTTGTCGGGATTAATAGGTTTGTTGCCCACTACATAAGCTTTCTTAAGGATAGTATCTCCGCCCCAGGAACCGATTGCCCACCCTGAATTAGCAGTTTGCACGATATCATATGGCTTATCGATGGCGAGTTGCTGATTCTTGGCATCCATGGTGAGAAGGTCTCTGCCATAACAAGAAAACAGCAGCACATAGTTGTTAAAAGGGATCAGTTCATTCATATCCCGCAGTGTAACATCTCCGGCGAGGATGCTTTTGCGGAAGCCGCCGTTATTGATGATTGCCAAATCGGGCTTGAACTCCAGGTATTGCAAAAATAAGGCTCCTGCCACCCACTCAGAGAGGGGTGTTGCTTTAAACTTATCTGGCTTCCAGTCTTCGGGAATAGTGGCAATCGGCTTTCCCATCTCAGCATCAATACTCTTAGCCAAGCCGTCCACAAACTGGTTTAATGGGGTGAGAGGTAATTCCTTGGGAACAATCAGTGGAATCAAGCGGGAATGAAAGCTGGCTATACGGTCATTAACCACATCTATATCCATCTCGCCAAGATAAATAGTGTGGCTGCCGGCGGAGGTGATATAGATGCCATTCACTTGCCAAGGCTCATCGATGCTCACATGCGAATGCCCGCCCACGATCACATCCACCCGATTATCCAAGGTCGTAGCAAGCAGACTATCCGCTTCATAGCCAAGGTGCGTAATCAGCACAATCAGGTCGCTTTGGCGGTCAACTTCGTCAATATATTGGTCAATAGCCTGTTTGTAAGGCAGGATATTCAGGGCTGCGATATTGGAGGGACGCACCTTCTCAGGTAGCTCCACCAAGGTTAAGCCCATGATGCCTATTTTAAGCGAATCCAGCGTAATAATCTTGTATGGCACCCCGCCAAAAGGCTTGCCATCCTTGGTTTGCAGGTTAGTGGAGACAAAGGGGTAGTTAGCTTTTTGGAAGTAGCCTTGCGTGGTGGCGAAAGTCTGGTCAAACTCGTGGTTGCCAAAGGTTGAGGCGTCAAGTTTCAGCATATTAAAGGTCTTTATCACCGCACCACCAATCAACCCTTCATAGGTGAGGGAGGAAAACATACTGCCAGTTTGCTGATCTCCCGCATCCAGGTAAAGGGAGCGTGCTGCACTCTTGCGTTCTGCATTTAAGTAATATTCCAGAGCAGAGTAACCGCCTATCAGTTCGCCGCTTTTCATGGTTTGGGGCTGGTAGCTTCCGTGGGTGTCGTTGGTATGCAAGATGCGAAGCGGGATTGCGTTTAGGGCAAATGCTACTAAAAGTAACAGTGTGATGCTAAGTAAACGTTTCATAATAAACCTCTTTATCTCTGAAGAATAAAACTCTGATAACATGAAGGGCATGATCCTGCCTGATCTCTCTTTCCTCTTTAGCTTTATAACTCTTTGTTGAATAGTTCTTTAGAAGAGACGCTATTGTTCAGCAGATAGCTTTCCACTTGTGCCAAATCCTCAGGGGTATCTATCCCGATGCCTTGGTATTCCGTGATGATCATGCGGATGGGGATACCTGCTTCCAGTGCTCTTAGCTGCTCCAGCTTTTCGAGTTGCTCCAGCCTACTGGGGGGAAGCGCAACAAAGCGTAGCAAGGTTTCACGCCGATAAGCATACACGCCGATATGACGGTAATATGTACAGGAGATGTCTCTATCGCGGTTGTATGGAACCGGCGAGCGGGAAAAGTATAAAGCATTGTCAAGGGTATCGGTTACCACTTTCACAATGTTAGGATTATTCAGCATGTCAGGATCCGCAATGGGAGTCATCAGGCTTGCCATTTGCACCTCGGAAGCAGCAAAAGCAGCTATCAGATTTGCCAAAGACGTAGTATCAATCAGCGGTTCATCACCCTGCACATTCACAATAATCTGGGCATCGGGGAACATCAACGCAGCTTCGGCGATGCGGTCACTCCCGCTTTGATGGTGCTCCGAAGTCATCACCGGCTTTCCCCCCAAGGCAGTCACCGCGTCGTAGATAGCC
>JALNXT010000282.1 GCA_023230245.1 Candidatus Cloacimonadota bacterium | reverse complement strand
ATGGATAGGGTTTTCCTGCATGCGACGAAGAATCTTTTTAATGGCATCCATCTGAGCTATAAAGCTATACTCTGGGTGGTTTTGGTGGTCATAGCCCTGGAATCCAAATGCGGTATCGCTCTCGTATATATCCAAAAACAAATCCATTATTTCGGTAAAGCTAATCTCGGGGATAGCGGGATTGGGGTTCGGCGCTGCCAAGGCTAATCCCACCACGCCATTAGCCCATAGTTCTTGCGCTGCTTCTGCATGGTAGGGGTAATCGGCAATATCCACATGACCCCATAAAGCCGTTTCGGTAAAGGCGTTTTCGTCGAATAAAAGCTTCTTTGTGGCAATATCATCAGGGGTAAATACCGGGCTTTCAGTGTGGTAGCTCAATTCGCCAATCGTAGTCCATCCGCCTTCCAACGCTGCCTTTGAAATCTGTGCAAGGTCATCTGCGGCAGAGGCATCTTCACCAAGCATGTGCAAATGTGGATCGACTCCGCCGGGGAGCAGTATCAGCCCTTTTGCATCGATCATTTCCACATCTTCTTCGCAAGCGATGTCATCAGCGGAAATCTTGATAATCTTCTCGTCAAACAGCATATTAACCTTCTTAAAAGCTGCCGAAGAAGTGGGAAGTGAAACGTTAATTATCAGCTTCATAATTTGTCTGCCATGACGTTTATGCCGCAATATACCGTCATTGTCTGGCCGCTTTCAGCAGATGCCAATTTCAGGTGAAAATGCAGGATAGCGTGGTTATTAGGTTTCATGGCTCATCTCCTTTGAGACGAATAATCTCATTAGTTACCGCTTTCAGGGCGGCACTGTCGTTTTGTGCGCCGAAAATAATCTCAGCTTTTCTGAAGCTTGCAAGGGCTAAATCCCCTTGGTTTAGCTTGCGCTGAACCTGTCCTTGCAGCCAATAAGCATGTCCTAAGCCTGTGTTGTTGCCCCAGCGGTAATCCCAATCGGTTACCAGGGCAAGTTTATCTATAGCCAGAGCATAATCTCCGACACTAAAGTAATAATATGCCAATGCGTACCATGCGGAAGATACTAATTCCGGGTTGCCAGTTGCTTGTTTCCTTAGTTGCTTTTTATATGCCAATGCCATCTTGTTCAGTGTTTTGGCGGCATCTGAAGTGCCTCGCTTCAAATAACTATCTGCCTGTAGCTTAGCATTGGCAAGCTGAATCTTTACCGAAAGCGGGTAGTCCGTCTTTGCTATTGAAAGTGCGGAAATAGCTGCATAATCTTGTTTGCTCTGCAGCTCGTATATATTTAAAAGCAACAAGTGGTAATCTAGTTCAGGTGCTATCTCGCGGGTTATATCTTGCATTTTAGCTTTAATTTCCTGATACCCCTTAATGTCCGCTTCAGCAAGGGATAATTTGCAAAGTCCGCTAAGGCAGGACAACTGCCCATCGATGCCGGCAAACTTTTCGAACATCTGCAAGGCGTAGCTGAAGCTTTCCCTGGCTTCATCGCTGCGGGAGCTTGCTGCCAATCCTTGTGCCAAACTGAGCATACTATCCGCATCCTGCCTGGCTTGAGGCTGGGCAGGTTCTTTGATAGAGGAACATGCTACCATGCTTAGCAGCAGCAAAAACAATACACTAATGCGCATCAGGAACCTCATGCATACGTTCAGATGGCGGCATTATATGCGGTTGTGAGGGAGCAATCCCTTTGCGCAGGATAGGGTTATTATTCAAAGCTTCCAAGGTGTTACGTGCCTTTGCCAAACTCTGGTTCAGGTTATTCAGCAGCAAACGTAATTCGGGGTTATTAATCGTCCCCAGGATATTTCCCAGTTCTTCCGTTGCACCGGTTAAACTGTTCAAAGTGTTGGATAGCGGGGTTAGCAGTAAGTCCCGGTTAGGATCCAGCATCTTAATAAGCAGTGAATCCGGACGCGAATAGTTATTAAGCGTAGTTTTCATCCCCTTAAGGATGCTATCAACTTCGTTCAGTCTGTCATTTAGTCCTTGGCTCAAGTTTGCCAGGTTATTTATCATGCGCATTAACACTCCGCTTTCGGCATTATTATCCCGATTCAGGTTTTGCGAAAGCTTGATAAGCTCGCTCATGATGGCTTGTGCCTGTGTCAGTCCTGCATTTGCCTTCTCAGAAGCATCCGCCATATTCACTATTAAACGCGGAATAGCCCCCTGATCGGCGTTATTATCCTGGTTCAACTCTCTGGTTAGCACTGCCAGATTGCTGATTATCGCCGCAATGGGATCGCTTTGCTGGGGAGCAATACGCTTCAGCAGCATCATGCCTTCTTTAAAATCGGAAGAAGGGATATTACCTTCCACTGGGATGGGTGTTTGGGACAGTGGATCACGGATAAATTCCAGAGTAGTTTTATTGGTAATAGGATTCGTGCTGCGTACTAGGGTAGAACCTTTAACCATAATGTTGTTATAGCGCTTAAGCACGTAAAACTCTATTCCTATGTTGCCATCATCTTCCAAACTAAAGTTACGCACCCGCCCCACTTCAAATCCGCGATATAACACGGGCGTTTGAGTGGATATCCCCAATGCATTAGCCACCGTACTGTGATACACATACTTTTTCTCCAACAGATTCTGCCGAATCGCGATGAATACTAAGGCTGCAATCAACACAATCAGTGGAAAACCAATGAAGGTGAAAACTATTTGTTTGGCGTACTTTATCTTATAGCTCATTTTACTTCCATTACAGGCTGGCATTATACTTTTCAGCTACGCATTTTTGTCAAGCTTTTGCTGCACTTTAAGTGAAATTAATACGTTTTGTGCAAGCACATGGACTAAAAACTCTATATTAATCATCCCTACCTCTCTTTTTGTCGTCTCCGCGGATTTAGCCTATTGTGACTACAGTTGCCTCGATTGTATGCACAGCAGGCGTATCGTCTATACTGTAGCACCAGTCATCTTGCCTGGCAGATATATCCCAGCACAGACGAGACATCTGAGCCTCCAGTATTGTGCTTCAGCAACATCATAATAACAAACTCACGGAGAGCTGCAGCCCTCCGTGAGTACCTTTTAGTTTAGCCGTTTAGAAGATTTGCTTGTCCATTTCTTTGAAGAAGATATCCAAGAGGATAGCCACTACCAGTTCGAAAAAGACCTGCTCATTATCTTCGTTGATCAGCGGGATGTTTACCACTTTGTTGATGCGGGTTGCCAGTTCTTTCACGAGGGAGCTGTTTTCTTTCATCTTTCCCTCTTTTACATAGTTGCGATCAGTAAATCTGCACCGACAACATTGGGTAAATAGCCATTATCCACGGCATCGGAGATACTGGAAATATCTCCACCCAAGGTCTGAAGATCGCTGTAGGTAAGCGTGGAAAGATCGATATGTCCCTCATCCAATTTGGAGAATAGGAACATCATCTTCACGAAGATGGCAAAGGCATTGGGAGCCAGCTTGTCTCTGGTAACCAATTTCTCGTGCTTAATTGCGTAAGTCTTCAGGTCGTTCTTGTA